>JAGWRJ010000158.1 GCA_028869725.1 Alphaproteobacteria bacterium
CACGGCGGCCACCAGCGCGCGAAGCGCGATCAGCCCCGCGATCAGGAAGGCATAGCGCTGGGTCAGGACACCGCGCGTATCGCGGATGTGCGCCGGGCGCGCCGGTTCGATATCGGTCAGTTCCACAGAAAACCTTCATCGCGCCGCGCGAGACAGCCTCCGGCTCGTTTCGCGGGCAGCGTCAGCTACGACAAATTAGCCCCTGCGCCAATGAGGCTTGGCCGCCACACACCCATGGCAATGCAGATTCTGCCTTTTGGCCTCGGCCGCAACCCCCTGAAGCGACCATAGCCAATTGATTTTTCCCAATAAAGTCGCCCTGCGACGCGCCCGGCAGACCGGCGTGCGCATCCGCACAGGGCCCTCACGCCGTAAACCATATTGGCAGCGGACACGTTTAATCCAGACCGCCTCACCGATCGTAGCCGATGGGTCAGTCTTACCGGCGCACCATTTATGCATTTTACTATTAGAATAATTCTAATTTATGTTGACAGAACGGGGACCCTTCTGTTTGGTTCACCTGCGGCAGGCGAACCAATCCCAGATGAAAGGAAACGGCGATGAATGAAGGTAAGTGTCCGGTCACACACGGAACAACCAACCTGGGGATGAGATCCAACAAAGACTGGTGGCCAAATCAGCTGAACCTGAGGATCCTCCGCCAGAACTCGCCCCTGTCCAATCCGATGGGTGCTGCGTTCAATTATGCCCAAGCGTTTGCATCGCTCGACTTCGCGGCGTTGAAGAAGGATCTGGCGGAGCTGATGACACAGAGCCAGGACTGGTGGCCTGCGGATTTTGGCCATTACGGCGGCCTCTTCGTGCGCATGGCCTGGCACAGCGCAGGAACCTACCGGATCGGCGACGGGCGTGGCGGCGCCGGTGCCGGACAGCAGCGCTTTGCCCCGCTCAATTCATGGCCGGACAATGCAAACCTCGACAAGGCGCGAAGGCTGCTGTGGCCCATCAAGCAAAAATACGGCAGCAAGATCTCCTGGGCCGACCTCATCATCCTTGCCGGCAACGTCGCCCTGGAAACCATGGGCTTTAAGACATTCGGATTTGGCGGCGGCCGTGTCGACACCTATGAGCCAGACGAAACCGTGTACTGGGGTCGGGAAGACACCTGGCTCGATGACAAGCGTTATTCCAAAGACCGTACCCTCGAAAACCCGCTCGCCGCGGTGCAGATGGGCCTCATCTATGTGAATCCGGAAGGCCCGAACGGCAAACCCGATCCGCTGGCCGCCGCCAGGGATATCCGGGAGACTTTCAGGCGCATGGCCATGGACGACGAAGAGACAGTCGCCCTCATCGCTGGTGGCCACTCCTTCGGCAAGACCCACGGCGCAGGCGATCCCAAGCTGGTCGGTCCGGAACCTGAGGCCGCACCGATCGAACAGATGGGGCTCGGCTGGAAGAGCAGTTTCGGCACAGGCAAGGGACCTGATGCGATTACCGGTGGGCCGGAAGTGACTTGGACCACTACACCGACAGCTTGGAGCAACAATTTCTTCGCGAACCTGTTCGGCTATGAATGGGAACTCACCAAAAGCCCTGCCGGCGCCTACCAGTTCAAGGCAAAGGGTGCACCAGCAACAATCCCCGATGCCTTCGATCCGTCGGAGAAGCATGTACCGACGATGCTGGTCACCGATCTCGCCCTGCGCTTCGACCCGGAGTACGAAAAAATTTCACGGCGCTTTCACGAACATCCCGAGGAATTTCAGGCCGCGTTCGCGCGGGCATGGTTCAAGCTCACCCACCGCGATATGGGTCCGCGTGCGCGCTATCTCGGCCCGGAGGTTCCGTCTGAAGAGCTGATCTGGCAGGACCCGCTTGCCAAAGCCGACCACCCGCTGATCGCGACCGCGGAGATTGTCGAGCTCAAGGCAATGATCCTCGCCACTGGCCTTTCGATTTCAGAACTCGTCTCCACGGCATGGGCTTCTGCATCTACCTTCCGCGGTTCGGACAAGCGCGGCGGCGCAAATGGCGCACGTATCCGCCTGGAACCGCAGAAGGACTGGGAGGTCAATCAGCCGGCGCAGCTGGCCAAGGTGCTCAAAGCCCTCACTGACATCCAGACGGCATTCAACCGCACAGCCAAAGCTGGCAAGAAGGTATCGCTCGCGGACCTTATCGTCCTTGCGGGCTCGGCGGCGATCGAGCAGGCAGCGAAAAAGGCCGGGCACAGTGTCACCGTTCCCTTCGCGCCGGGACGCACCGACGCGTCGCAAAAGCAGACCGACATCGCCTCCTTTGCCTGTCTTGAGCCAGTCGCAGATGGCTTTCGCAACTATCTCAAGGCAAGATACAGCGTACCGGCTGAAGAGCTTCTGATTGACAAGGCACAGCTTCTGACCCTGACGGCACCCGAGATGACCGTACTGGTTGGCGGGCTGCGGGTCCTGGGCGCAAACCATGGAGGCTCGCCGTGCGGTGTCTTCACCTCGAGGCCAGAGACGCTCTCGAATGACTTCTTCGTCAATCTTCTGGACATGAGCACAGAATGGAAACCAACCTCTGACGAGAACCGGTTTGAAGGCTTTGACCGCAAGAGTGGCAAACTGAAGTGGAGCGGTACGCGAGTGGACCTTGTCTTCGGCTCCAATTCAGAGTTGCGGGCGATCGCCGAAGTCTATGGCGCAAAAGACGCCCAGGAAAAATTCGTGCATGATTTTGTCGCAGCGTGGGCCAAAGTCATGAACGCCGACCGCTTCGATCTCGCATGACACGGGCCACTGCCCCGCGGCAATGCCGTGGGGCAGTGCTCTATCCCGACGCTTTAATGCGACGACGTTCAGACCCACGTACTTGGTGTGTCTTGAAGACCCGGCAAAGAGGCTGGTCGCAGTGCGTCAAATACCGGTGTGATGCGCGTCATAGCCCTCACAACGAACTCCTGAAGCCTTTCTTTGCCAGTGCCCCTCACCTCGGGCACCACACCATGAGCGCGTGTCGACGCTAGGACGTATCCTTGCCGTCTCTCAAACTCGAGCATGCCGCCCTGTCAATTTGCAGTGCTGCTGCGAGAGGACACCTGTGCCGCTACAAGATAGAACAACGTCCCGTTTGTGGCGGTGATATGACGTGCAGTCCGCATCAGTTTGCTACGTATGGTAAGGACGTCTGGCAGGTCAGGTTGTGGCATCAGCCGTCCAAAGCGCGCCGTGACAACCG
>JAGWRJ010000159.1 GCA_028869725.1 Alphaproteobacteria bacterium
TCGGGCAGAATGGCATGACTGGCCTTCTTCAACTCAACAAGGGTCAACCGCTGACCGATATCGCTGCGCAGGGCATGGGCATTACCGATGGGTGCGATCGGGTCCCTCTCCGCCTGTACCAGCAATACGGGTGCGTGTCCCGCCATCCACCATTGTGCGGTCTGCGTGCGCGCGATCGCAGCGAGCTGCGCCTCAGCCACGGCGGGATACCAGCCTCTTAGCCAAACAGCCGCATCGTTACCTGGATAAAAGAAGGCCGTTCGCAGATCCTCCAGGCGCTCCTCATCGGGCTTCAGCCCCTCGGACAGCGAACCCATCAGGGCAGTCCTTATGGCGGGATCAAGTGCGGTTCTTCCGCCTCCAGCGAGGAGGGCAAGGGCGCCGACTGCTTCTGGATCAAGGCTCGCCAGAGCCCGCGCCACGCGGTTACCAAAGGCATGCCCCACAACATCGACCGGCCCCCTGCACAACTCTGCCACGACCGCCGCGTAATCGCGCGCGAGATCGAAGAGATCGGTTGGCGCCGGACCGTACGAGCCTTTTATCCCGCGAGGATAAGGCAATATGCTCATGAAGCCTTCGGCCGCGAGGAGGCGCGCAACGACGTTGAAGTCGTCCACACCCCGGCCGAGCGACGGAATCATAAGGATCGGGTGACCGGTTCCTATCGTGCGGACATGAATGACAACGCCATTTCCTGTCCCGATGAGACGCCCCTCGGGAACACTGCTGCAGGACGCATTTTCTGTCTCTGACGTTTCGCCTGTCATACCCTCTGCCTCATCGCGACTTGCACTGACCCACAACACCCGGGAGTTCTGATCTGTCTCATTGAGCCTGCCTGCCCCTAGTCACTCCATCACTTATGACGCTCAAGGACGTGCCTCGTCATCGTACGTATATGTACCCGCAATCGATCAGGGCGACAGGAGACCCCGCCGTCGAGCATGGAGGTTATTGTCGTCATGGCGACCGCTCGCCGCCACGGATGGCCTCATAGAGCAGCGCTCGCACCTGATCATGAATCTCCCGGGCCCGCGATTCGCCAGAAAAGACCTGGCTCATGACGATCACGATCAGCTCCTCCTGAAAGTCGATCCAGAAATTGGTATTGGCTGCACCCGCCCAGAAATATTCGCCCGCAGAGCCGGCGACACCCCGCGCCTTGGGATCTTTGACCACAACACCGCATACCCATGCCCTACGCCAGGTTCCGCCCACAATCCGCTTGGCATCGCCCGTAGGGGCTTTTCGCCAAATTCCGGACGATGTCGGCGCGCACGGGAGCCTCGCAAGAAACGCTCAACAGTGTATTCAACACATCCGAATGTGGTTGCACAGTCGATCAGCTGATCGAATATCTCTACCGCGCTGACGATCGCGCTCAGATTATGGCTCGACGGGTACACATACCACGCAGGAACATATGAGCCGTCGGGTGACATCGATATTTCAGGCGCGCTTGCGTCGCGACGCGCCAGCTTTCTGCGGCGCGCCCTCTGCTTTTTTTGTCTGAAGAACCTCGCCGAGTCCATGTAAGCGCAATGGCTCTTGCTTTGGAAATCGCACAACCAATTCGAGGTCTCCGCCTACCGCTTCGACGTAATTGCGAAGCGTCGACAGATACATGTCGGTTTGCTTCTCGATCTTCGAGACCGATGGCTGACTGATCCGCAGCGTCGAAGCGATCTCGCTTTGCGCTTTGCCAGCAGCCTTGCGGAGCGCCTGCAGGCTTTCAACCTCATCCTTCAGAACACGATAGCGCGCGGCAATCCGGTCTTGTTGCGCCTTAGGCAGCTTTTCGATGACCTCATTCAACGTGCGGCCCATGTCACTATCCTTTCTTTGCTGGTAACTTTTTCATCGCCGCTAAATGGCCCGCGTAGCGTTCGTCAGCTTTTGCGATAAGGCGTCTATAGAACTTGTCCTCGCTGCCACCCGACTTGTCTCCAGCCATGAGCAGAATGCCCTCGCGGTTGGGGTCGAAGGCAAAAGCCACCCGCCACACCCCACCTGCAACCCTGAACCGCAATTCCTTCATATTGGAGAACTGCGATCCATTTAGCGTGTCGACATGTGGACGGCCCAACTTCGGTCCGCAATCCTGAAGTAGTTTCGCGGTCGCGGCCAACTCTTCCCGGACCTCCCCGGCCATCGCGTCAAACTCCGCTTCGAACGCATCGTGAAAACGGACCAGCCACATCAGTATATATCCTCTAAGCTATATATCTTCTGAGCTATTTTTGTCAAGGGCGCTTCCCGCGAACAAAATCAGCCTTCGCACCCGCCGGCTCAGTCCACTACGCCACCTTGGAATTCGCAATCGCGTGCAATGCCTCCGGCTTTAGATGCGTGTAGCGGTGCAGCATCCACCAGTCCTTGTGCCCGGTTACAAGTGCCACCTGCTGGATCAAAAAACCGCGCTCGAATAGGCGGCTGGTTCCTTCGTGGTGCAGATCGTGGATTTGCTGCCTCTGACATTTCGCCCGTGATGCCCTCTGCCCATGCAGACGGCTCGGACTCAATGAGCGCGCGCGAAGGAATATTCTGTGACTGAGCAGGCAGGGCGTGCGCGGAGCGCTGATGCGTCAAGAGCAGCACGCAGCACCCCCCTTTCCTGGCGGCTTCAGGCGCAATATGGCGTCGGCTCACTGGTTGATGGCCTTGTGGCGGCGGGTTTGAACTTCTTCCTGCTGTTCTACCTGACCGCCGTATGCGGCATGTCGGGGACCATGGCGGGCATGGCTACAATGATCGCGCTTCTCATCGATGGCGTAGCCGACCCGGCAATCGGGCTGGCAAGCGATCGGCTGAGATCGCGATGGGGCCGCCGGCTGCCATTCATGGTCTTCAGCCTCATCCCGTTCGCCTGCAGCCTCGACCTGGTCTTTTCCATGCCCGCCTCACTCAGTGGTGCGGCACAGTTTGTTTACATCACGGTCAGCCTGATACTCCTGCGCTTGTCGCTCTCCGCCTTTGTCCTGCCCTTTACCGCCGTGGGCGCGGAAATCACCGACGATTATCACGAGCGCGCCAGCATCGTGTCATTTCGCCTCATCTTTCAGTATGCAGGCATGCTGTGCGGCGTGGTGCTGGGATTGGGCGTCTTCATGTCGGGACCCAGTGGCCTGCTGCGGCGCCACAATTACGTGCCGTTCGCGTGGACCTACGCAGGCGTCATTCTCGTAAGCGGCCTTGTCGCAATCGCTGCGGTGCGCCGGGCGCTGCCACGACTGCATACTCCACCTGCCGAACAGATCTCGTTCCTTCAGGGCCTTAAGCGTGAGCTGATCGAGCTGTCGCGTAACCGCTCGTTTCTTGTTCTGTTTGCCACCCTCATTGTCTACTTTGTCGCCTCATCGGCCCACGTCTCACTCGCCCTCTATGCGAGCCGCTACTTCTGGAAACTCGACAATTCCGCCATCCAGCTTGTGCTTCTGAGCACCGCCCTGGGTCCGCTCATTGGCGCGCCCCTCAGCGCCATCGCCATCCGCTACGTTGAAAAGCGAGCGCTAGAGATCGTTTGCATGCTGGCGGTTGCCGTCTTTCTCATTTGGCCCCCACTGCTCCAGCTGTATGGCCCCCAGTCCCTTTCGCCTGACATGGCAACGGCAGTTCTGTTCGTAAATGGTATCTTTCTGGGGACAGCGATGATGATTGGCGGGGTTGCGTTCCAATCGATGATGGCCGATGCCGCTGACGAGCATGAGTGGCTCTTTGGCGTACGGCGTGAGGGACTGTTCTTCTCAGGTCTGATCCTTGCCTTCAAGGCGGCCTCCGGCCTCGGTGGACTGATCGCAGGCGTTGCCCTCGATACGATCGACTTTCCACTCCACCTCGCGGCCAAGGGGACCAATGCCGTAATTCCCGCAACCGTGATCGCAAGGCTAGGCCTGATTTCAGGGCCGCTTCCAGCGGCCTTCGTAGCGATCGCACCGGTATTCCTCTTCGGATACCACCTGACGCGAAAAAGGCACGCGCAAATTCTTACGTCGCTCGAAGAGCGTCACCAGACGATCGGACAAAACGCTCCCTGATTTACCCTCCGCGCTCTTCTTGCCTGCGATGAGCAAACGGCTTCCGAATACAGCGTCCATGGCGGCAAAATGGCGGCCTTTGTGCATGGCGTGAACAAGCAGGAGCCGTAGAAGCCTTTAAGGAACCTGCGTAGCAAGATCTATTATGAGAAGACATTCCAGGACGCATCTCACCACTTCCATACCTCCCGCCATGCCGTGAACTCGGATGGCCTGACCCGGTAGCGCGTGAAAACCTGCGTTGAACTGGAAATGCCGGTGCTGACCTCTTCTCCGCCCTGTGACAGGCGCAGCTGAGGTCAGAAGGCCCGCCTACATGGTAAGATGCGCAAGATACCCCGTGAGCGCAAAAATCCCTGGGCGCAGCGATCCTAGCGCTCACCTTGTGGAGACCAGATTATGCCGGACGGCAAATTGCATTGGGACCAGACCTATGAGGCCAAAGGCGACCATGTGAGCTGGTTTCAGGAGAACCCTGGCCGCTCCTTCGAGATGATACGGGCTTTGGCTCCTGCCAGGAGCACTGGCATTATTGACGTGGGCGCCGGCGCCTCCCGCCTTGTCGACGCGCTTGTTGCAGAGGGTTATTTCGATCTCACCCTGCTCGATATTTCTGAAGTGGCTCTGGCGCGCACACGGGCCCGCTTGGGTGCGTCAGCGCGCGGGATCAACTTTATCGCAGCAGACATAACTCACTGGGCTCCCACGCGCAGCTGGGACCTTTGGCACGACCGCGCGGTTTTCCACTTCCTGACAACACCGTCCGCCCAAAAGGCCTATATCCGCGCGCTCAGACAGGGAACGAAGCCTGGCGCCATCATCATCCTTGCGACCTTCGCCTTGAGCGGACCTGAAACCTGCAGTGGTCTTCCCGTCCAGCGATACAGCCCAGAAACCCTCGCGGCACGACTCGGGCCCGACTTCGCCCTGGAGACGGCGAGCGAGGAGACGCATCAAACCCCGTTCGGCACGACCCAGGATTTTACCTATGCGGGGTTTCGCCGCCGCAGCGTTGCGTGACGCCCCGTGCGCGGCCGATGGCGGACGGCGCGATTGCGCTCCGTCGGCGGCCACAACCAGTTCCGCTTTGGAAGTGAGAGTGGGCCATTTCGGGCTTCGGTATCGGCCCGTGCGGATAGGATCGTTGATCGGGAAGACCCTATCGGACTGAGCCGTCCAGCGCGCACATGCCCTGGTCAGGTTTAGCCTGGCGACAAGCCCGAAAATTTCCCCCGGTGTGCCAAAATCAATTTCGCGGCCGCGCAATACGTCATTTGGAACGTCCTGATGTTCAGGCTGGCCGCGGATCGCTGTCGCGATCAAGCAAGGTCAGATAGTCCGAATAAGCGTAAATCCGGCCACGCGGTCGCCCCGAGGTCTTACGCACCACACTCATCCTGACGTGATCTTCCAGCGCCGTACTGGCCACGGGAAATGACATGGCGCCTTTCTCGCAGATAGTCTGAATGATGACGATCGGACGGGCTTCCATCAGTTCATGGACACGGGGGCGCTGCAGGCGACGCTTTGCTGGCACCAGGCAATCCGTCCGGCGTCTCTGACCCGGCCAGCTCAAAGCCACGCGGCTCCATGCAAGGATTTCCCCCGCCCAAGGGTACGTCCTCCGTCATCATGACCGTACCCAGACTGCCGCAAGGAACGGTCTACTCGGCTGGCTCCAGCGCCACTGCCCGCTTTTTGCCCGAGGCATCGACCGGCTCGTGACGGACATCGAGCTTCGGATCAAGAGCTCGCGTCCAGCAGGCAAATTCGAGGCAGGCGCCATCCGGATCGAAGAAGTAGAACGAGCGCACGAAGGTCGTGGGCGAGACGGTCTCACTGACCTGGCTCTCCGATTCATCGTGATTCATGATCTGGCTGACGTGCACGCCGCGCGCCTGCAGCTTTTCGTAGTATTCGTCAAAGCGCTCGGCCGGAACGTTGAAGGCGACATGGTTCATCGAGCCATGCGCGGAGGCGATATTACCTTCGCCGGGCAGCTTGCCGGCAGAGGCGATCCCGGGGGCTGCCTGTGGCGCGTTCGGAAACCAGAAAAACGCCAGCGCATCACCATTGCCGATATCGAAAAAGAAATGCTGGCCAAATCCA
>JAGWRJ010000160.1 GCA_028869725.1 Alphaproteobacteria bacterium
CGAGCGGCTTTCGAGCAACCTCGGGGCAAAAACAGGCAACGTCGGTTCTCCTCCAACGCTCTGGCCATACCACAGCGCCGATGAGCGCTGACGCGGCGCGTCACGCTCTGCGCATGTTTATGACCCGGAATCGTCTGCACGTCACTCAGTGGGCGAAGGATGCGGGAGTTCCGGTTGCGCAAATTTATGGCTTCCTGACAGGCCGAACGCATTCTATTGCTCCGGAGACTCTTTCCAAACTCGCAGATGTTGTCGGAGTACAGCCCCAGGAGCTGCTTGAGACCAGACGATGATTTCAGTCGACGAGGCTATCAAACGCATAGTGGCGGCGTTCAATCCCGGCGCAACCGAAATTGTCCCGATCTCTGAAGGAGTAGGGCGCGTACTTGCCGAAGATGCACATGCGCGCATGGATCAACCTCCTTTTGCGGTATCGGCCATGGATGGCTATGCACTGCGCTATGCCGACGCGCGCAAACCAGGTTCTCTTCTGACGGTGATCGGCACGTCCCCGGCCGGACAACCATTTCTGGGACAGGTCGGAGAAAACCAGTGCATTCGCATATTTACGGGTGGCGTAATGCCGGATGGCACTGACACCGTTGTGATACAGGAGAACGTTCAACGGTCGGAAAATCACGTACAGCTGAATCTAGCTGCGGAACCTAACCGGCACGTACGCCCAGCCGGCCTGGATTTTCATAACGGTGATAAGCTCGTTGCTGCAGGAAGACGCCTCACCGGCCGAGATCTGTCTCTGCTTGCGGCGGGAGATCTTCCAGAACTGGTTGTTCGCCGTCGCCCTCGCATCGCGATTGCGGCCACAGGTGACGAACTTACCCTGCCTGGCGCCCCCAAGAGCAAGGGAGCGATTGTTGCGTCTTCCGGTTATGCCATAGCCGCAATGATCGAGAACTGGGGCGGGAGTGCACAGTATTTGGGGATCGTTCCAGACCAAGAGGAGGCCATTGGTGCCCTTCCTGAGCGAGCCAGGGAGTTCGATCTGCTTGTTACACTCGGTGGAGCATCCGTAGGTGATCACGATCTCATACAGAAGGCTTTAGGACCTCGCGGTCTAGAGATCAACTTCTGGAAGATCGCGATGCGACCGGGCAAGCCCCTTCTGTTCGGACGTATTGGCACGCTACCTCTACTGGGTTTGCCTGGAAATCCGGTCTCGAGCGTCGTCTGCGCGCTTCTCTTCCTGAGACCAGCAATTCTTGCCATGCTGGGTCAATCATGGGATCGCGATCGCAGCTATGCTCGTCTGGCAGCTCCCCTCGCCGCCAATGACGGCCGCCAAGATTATCTGCGGGCCAGATATCTTCACCAGAATGGGGAGAAGCAGGTTATCCCGATGCCGATCCAGGATTCTTCGATGCTGTCCGCGCTGGCACGAGCTGAAATTCTAATCGTACGTCCGCCGTACGCGCCAGCGGTCGAAGCCGGCAGCTTGATCGAAGTATTAAGCTTGGCAGATGTCTAATTGCGCGCAGGCACGGAGACTTGGCGTATCTGCACCCTGGTTGCGACGCCGACGGATGCAAATGCACCTATCCCCTTGGACCCTCGTGGATGAAGACAGTGTTTTCATTGGGGAAAAAGAACCATCTTCAGCGCGCCAGCCTTACGCTGTTCGAATAGCTCATAGGCATTGGGTCCCTGATTTAAGGGAAATCGATGACTTATATATCTTTCGGGTCGCAAACGCCCAGATTGGACCAGCAGGAACAAGGTAGGTAGCTCCTCAGGAACCGAGCATGTACCCGCTCGGAACGTCAATCCTGCTGCAAATGCGCGTTCTAGAGGGAAAGAAAAGCGGCGCGACTGCTGCACGCCAATGACCGAGACAGTGCCACGCCGACGGACAAGCCGCAGCGCAAGATCAACGGCGCGCTCACTGCCGACAGCTTCAATGACGCAGTCGAGAAACCTGCCTTGCGTTGCCTCCCGGATCGTTTCCCTGGCCTCATCAGGGTGAAGCGCAACTGCGCCAGACTTTTTGGCAAGCTCACGACGTTCCGGCACCGGATCAATGGCGTAAACAATGTTGGCGCCCATCAGGAACGCGCTATCCACCGCCATCAGTCCGATCGGCCCCAATCCCAACACCGCAGCACTACTGCCGGGTGCAATGTCCGCGTTACGCGCACCAAACCAGGCTGTTGCCAGCGCGTCCGTCATCATCAACGCCTGCTCCGCCGTGACGCCATCGGGTATAACAATCGCATTACTGTCAGCGGCAGGCACGCGCACGGCCTCGGCCTGCGATCCCGGAAGCCTGGCGGAAAGGCCATAACAGGCTGCAAGACCAAATTCACAAAGGCCAACGACGCCAGAAAGGCATGCGCGGCACACGCCGCAGCCAACCGCAGCAGGTAACATCACCTTGTCCCCAACTTTTAGC
>JAGWRJ010000161.1 GCA_028869725.1 Alphaproteobacteria bacterium
AAAGAGGTTGGCATTGGCCTCTTCGGCACCCATCAGGAGGGAACGCTTGCCGGCGGCGTCCGGATCGCCCAGTTCGACTCGCGCTCGCACCTGAACCTCGGCGCCGACCCGGTCTATAATCTCGATCCCAACATCTTCAAAAAGTATCACGAGATCTACGAGTTCACCTCCAATGAATCGCGCAGCTTCCGCGGCATGGGGCCGGAGATCACCTGGGATGCGCATACCCCGCTAGTCGGCAATACCGACGAAGGCGAAGTCACCCTCGACTGGGGCATGAACTTTGCGGTGCTCTTCGGTCGCCAGCGCGTCAACCTGCAGCACACTGTGGTCCATTGCCGTCATACCAGCTTTGGAACCTATAGTGTCTGCGATGGAACCACGTTCGGAGGAGCCGCTACAGGCGAAATCACCGAGCCGGCCGACACGATCGTCCGCTCGCACAAGGTGGGCGTGCCCAACCTTGGTGGCCACATCGGCGCCTCCATGGTTTACCGGAACGCGAAGATCAGCGTCGGCTATCGCTATGACGGCTTCTTCGGTGTCATGGACGGCGGCGAGACTACTCCGCTCCAGTACAACCGCAGCTTCGCCGGGCCTTACGTGAACTTTACGCTCGGACTTGGAGGGTAAGCCAGATCGATATTGACATTCCTATCAACACGGATAAGGCTCAAGAAAATTGGGGAGAACCGGGGCGCTGCTCCGGTTCTCTGCCTGAATTCGAGGGGTGGGGATGTCCGAAATCGCGTTCCGGACGGCGTGGCAGAGAAAGGATGCAACGCTTGCGCGCGATGCAAGGGTCTTCTGGCAGGGCCTTGGCGGCGTCGTAACTGCGCAGGAGATGGACGAGCGTATCCCCCAACTCTGTGCCGTCGCC
Source organism: Alphaproteobacteria bacterium (assembly GCA_028869725.1). Taxonomy (GTDB): domain Bacteria; phylum Pseudomonadota; class Alphaproteobacteria; order Micropepsales; family Micropepsaceae; genus Rhizomicrobium. Next base: position 881 of record JAGWRJ010000161.1, read on the forward strand.
TATGATGGCCCAGGGGTGGTCGCCGTCTCCACCACGTTTTTCTACGACCTTCCGCGCCTGCGTGGCCGTTTTGCGTATTATCGCACGACAGTCGCCCCAAGCCACCGGCAGCAGAATATGGCGTCGCGCCTCTGCTCATATTCGAGGGCGGCGCTTCAAGGCTGGGCCCAGGAACACCCCGAAGAACGGCTCAAGGGGCTTCTCATCGTACTGCAGTCCCGTGATCTGTTCCCCAATCGCAGGCATCTGCCCGTCATTCGTCAGCTCGATCTGGAACTGATCCTGATCGGCTACACCCAGGGCGGCGAGCAGATGCGGATCGTGTGGTTCGATGATGCCCATGTCGAATGATACTGCGGCTCATGCCGCATCGGATCCTGCAAAAGAGACACCTGCCGTCAACGGCATACTTTGGCTCGCCTCTTATCCGAAGTCGGGTAACACCTGGACCCGGAACTTTCTGCACAACCTTCTCAATATTCTCGAAGGCGTGGGCGAGGAGGAGCAGGATATCAACGCCATGAACGAGTTCACCTTCTGGGAGATTTCGGCGCGGCCCTACGAGAAGTTTCTGGAAAAGAAAGTAACCGAGGCGACACGAGAGGAGATCTCGGCGCTCCGCCCCAAGGTTCAGGCCCTGATCGCCGAGAGCACCGATGGCCTTGCCATGGTCAAGACCCACCATGCCCTGGTCATGGATCGGGGCACGCCCACGATCAATTTCGAGGTGACCTCTGGTGCCGTCTATATCGTGCGCAATCCCCTTGATGTCTCGATTTCTCTTGCCAACCACATCAGCGGCACGATCGATGATGCCATTCACTTCATGGGGCAGTGGGGCCAGGAGACTGCTGTCGGCGAATTCAACGTCCACGAGATATACGGCTCCTGGAGCCAGCATGTGGAGAGCTGGACCAAGAAGCCGCACCGGGCGGTCTATGTCATGCGCTACGAGAACATGCTCGCCGATCCCATGCGGATATTCATGGGGCTCGCACATCATCTTCTTCTTGATCCGACCGAAGAGCAGCTACGCCTGGCTGTAGAAAGATCTTCCTTCGACAACCTCAAGAAGCAGGAAGATGCGCATGGCTTCCGCGAAAAGCCGGACAAGGCAGAGCGTTTCTTTCGCGCCGGGCGGGCCGGGGAGTGGCGTGAACGCCTGAGCCCCGACCAGGTCCGACGGATCGTCCAGGCCCACCATGTC
>JAGWRJ010000162.1 GCA_028869725.1 Alphaproteobacteria bacterium
CATGCCAAGCGCAACGAATTCCATGTCGACCATCGCATGCTGCTGCTCAATGGCGGCACCATGGATATCGACAGTCCCTATCCCTATAGCCAGGTGGCCAACGGTCTGCTCAACAAACTCGGCGTCTATCCCGTCGAGCTGGCCAAGACCTGCGACGACCCTGAGATCTACAAGTCGCGCCAGCTGAAGCCCGGCGTGTATTTTGACAAAGAGACCTTTGGCACCGACCGGCTCGTGCTTGGTATGGCCGAGTATGGCCGTGGCCCCAAATCGCCCGAAGCGGTCAAGGCCTTCCTCGCAAAGACCCCGCTCGCACCCAAGGTGCAGCGCGACGTTCTGCGCATCGAAACCGGCGATGAAGATTACCTGCCTGGTCTCAGCTCCGACCAGAAGAAGGACGTGCTTTGGCGCATGTCCTACAAGGATTACCTTCTCAACCTGGTCAAGGCCGACCCTGGCGTCATTCCCTATTACCAGCATCGCACCGACGGGCTCTGGGGCTGCGGCATCGATGCGGTCTCTGCCATTGACAGCTGGGGCGTGGGCCTGCCCGGGTTTCAGGGGCTGAAGCTTCCGCACACCTCGACCAATCGCATGGGCTACACGCCGGCCGGCTACATCTCGACCGGCGGCTCGTATTTCTTCCACTTCCCCGATGGCAACGCCTCGATCGCCCGTCTTCTCGTGCGCAGCCTCATCCCGGGCGTGCTCTCAGGCCATACCGGCACCGACATCGTCACCGCCAAGGCCGATTACAGCAGGCTCGACCAGCCGCACCAGCAGGTGCGCCTCCTCCTCAATCATGTGGTGGTGCGCGCCCGCAACATCGGCTCGGCGCGCAGTTCCAAGGGCGTCGAAATCGCCTACACCCCATCGGCGGGCGGCGGCAAAGTCTACAAGGTACGCGCCCGCAACTGCGTCCTTGCCAGCTGGAACATGATGCTGCCCTTCATCTGCCCGGAGATGCCGGTCCGTCAGAAGGCAGCCCTCCTCAAGCTGATCAAGACGCCACTCGTCTATGTCAGCGTGGCCCTGCGCAATTGGGAAGCCTTCAACAAACTCCAGCTCCAGAGCGTCTATGCCCCGGGCTGCTACTACTCCTCGTTCGGCCTCAACCAGCCGATCAATATCGGCAGCTACAGAAGCCCCCACGATCCCAGCGAACCCATGCTGGTCCACATGCTGCGCACGCCTGCCCGTCCCGGACTTCCCGAGCGCGAACAGCATATCTATGGGCGCAAGGAACTCCTGATGACGAGCCTCGACGTCTTCGAGCGCAACATCCGCGAACAACTGGGACGCACCCTGGGTGCCGGGGGCTTTGACCCGGCCCGCGACATTGAAGGTATTGCCGTCAATCGCTGGCCGCACGGCTATGCCCCCGAATACAACAGCCTCTGCGACATTGGTTACGACAACGAGCACACGCCCAATCTCGTGGGGCGCAAGCGCTTTGGCCGGATCACCATCGCCAACGCCGATTCAGGCCTGGGCGCCTATACCAGCGTCGCCATCGATCAGGCCCACAGAGCCGTCAGCGAACTGCTCGCGCTTTAGGACCTCAGCACCGCGCCGTGTCCAAACCTTGCCGCACTTTCATGTGCGGCAAGGCTTTTGCCCCACACGCACGCATCATGCGCAGGCCTCATCCGCACGCAGGATGCCCGGTAGTGGAGGTGGTGAACCCGCACCTACCAGATCCTCTTCAGCTCCTGGGGCTGGCGCCCCTCGCCCAAACCGGCAAAAATGGACCGGCGCGGCGAGGAGAAAGATCATGACGCTCAAGCGGACGGTTATCGCAGGGCTCCTCACGCTCGCAGGGCTCCTCGCATTACTGCGCTTTTGCGGCACCATCAGCCTCGCCCATGCCGCGTTCGCGGCTACAACACAGCCCCGCACCCGTTTTGATGCAGCGCTGATCGCCCGTGGCCGGGCCCTTGCCCTGGTTGGAAACTGCGCGTCCTGCCACACCGCCCCCAATGGGGCGACGCTCGCAGGCGGTTTTGCCCTGCGTACGCCGTTCGGCGTGATCTATTCGGACAACATAACCCCCGACCCGGAATTCGGGATCGGCAGCTGGTCTGAGGCGGACTTTGCGCGCGCCATGCGCGACGGCGTAACCCCGGATGGAGAACATCTCTATCCAGCCTTCCCCTACAATTACTTCGCGCGCATGACAAAGAGCGATCTTGATGCGCTCTATGCGTATCTGATGACGCGCAGGCCCGTGCACATGCAAGCTCCTGCGAACCGCCTCGACTTTCCCTTCAATCTGCGTGTCCTCTTGACCGGCTGGAATCTCCTCTTCCTCAATCCGTCGCCGATTGCGCCACGGCCTGACCATACGGCGGCATGGAATCGCGGGCGCTATCTCGTGAAGTCGCTTGCCCATTGCGGTGCCTGTCATACCCCACGCAACTGGCTTCAGGGTGAGGTTGCCGATGCGGGACTGGAGGGAGGGTTGGCCGAAGGGTGGACCGCCCCAGCCATCAACCAAAAATCGCTGTCGCCGGTGCCATGGACACAACGCGAGCTTGAGACCTATCTCAGTACCGGCATCGATGCCCAGCATGGTGCAGCGGCAGGCCCCATGCGCATCGTCACAGACGGGCTCAGCGCCGCACCACGCAGCGATGTCCATGCGATCGCGGTCTATATCGCCTCGCTGATGCCACGAACTCCACCGCGGCACGCACCGTTTACACATACCCAACCCCTGGCGACGGCGGCTGCGATCGTCCATGGCGTCTGCGCCAATTGTCATGGGCTCAATGCACCGATCGCAGAAGGCCGCTGGCCCTCTCTGGCCGCCTCGACGTCACTGCAGGAGACCTCACCCAGGAACACCATCCAGATCCTGGAAAACGGCCTGCCGCTGCCAAAGACCGGCGCCGGCCCCTTCATGCCTGGATTTGCAAACATCCTGAGCGCGCGTCAGGTCGCGCAAGTTGCCAATTATTTGCGCGAACATGTCGGAGGCCGCAAACCCTGGAGCGACGCGACGGATATGGCCCGCAGGATCCGCGCGGAAAATCAAAACGCGCCCTGATCACCCCGACCAAAGCTGACAGGACAAGGGCCTGGAGGGCGTCGTGCCGGGATGCGTCAGGTAAAGCGCCAAGGCCCTCGCGAGATGCCGAACGTTCCTCACGCCTCACATGACATATTCCGGGCCGGCATCAGCGGGACGATGGAAGAGGTGCTCCCCCTTCCCCAAGCCCGAAGGCTGCAAGCGCTGCTTTGGCGATCGGTTCCCCCTTTTCCTGCACGAAATGGCCGCCGTCCTCTACGGCCATCGGTGCCGGGCAGCCCCGGATGAACTTACGCAATCCCGCCATCACCTTTGGACCTAGCACGGGATCTGCCATGCCCACGGCCATGAAGCTTTGTCCTGTCCAGCTGTGCTGCCAAAAGTCACGCGCCCGACGTGCTTCGCGCACGCCCGCCATATCTGGCGCCGTCA
>JAGWRJ010000163.1 GCA_028869725.1 Alphaproteobacteria bacterium
CACTATGTAGATATGGTGACTGGTGACGTAGCCGGTAAGTTTGAGTCGCCGATATATGGGATGCTCGCGGTGGATCGCCTTATCGCGAAGCATGATTGGGGCAAGCTGCCAAGGCCGGTAATTCGATTTCATGGGCAACCTATGAATGAATCCCATCCGTCTCTTCTATGGGATGGTGAGTGGGAGGTCACATATGTGACCTTCCGCGACATGGGTGCTGCGTTTATAATTGCAATTCTTGGAATTTATGTTCTGGTTGTTGCGCAATTTGGAAGCTTTAAACTTCCACTAGTCATTTTGACGCCAATACCGCTCACGCTAATCGGAATAATCATAGGGCATTGGTTGTTTAATGCACCGTTTACTGCAACGTCTATGATAGGTTTTATCGCATTAGCAGGAATAATCGTTCGCAATTCAATTCTACTCGTTGACTTTATCCGGCATGGATCTGGAGAAAGTGGTAAGACACTTCGCGAAGTGTTACTCGACGCCGGAGCGACGAGATTCCGTCCCATACTGCTCACTGCGTTAGCTGCCATGATTGGGGCGGCTACTATTTTGAGCGACCCTATTTTCCAAGGATTGGCTATCTCTTTGCTTTTTGGGCTTGCGTCGTCGACGTTGCTTACTGTCCTCGTGATTCCGGCAATCTACGTGTGGCTAAGAGATCCTGATCGTCCTGTGATTACAACCGCTGAGAATCCATAGCGAGTGTTGGCACTAATAGGTTGTATAGCCTACATAATGCCGTGAAGTACGACCGATATTCAGACTAGTAGAGAAGCCAAATTTTGCGGATATGGAATTTGATAAAGGCGTCATAAAGAGAGCCTTATCCGCGCAACATCAGCTTCTCCTCAACAGGGCACAGAGCTCGACTTCGGTAGAGTGGGTTCGGCGCTAGAAATTGGTAGCGATATCAAATGACTGGTCTGCAAATTCTTCTTTCAGTGCTTTCTGGGGGCGTGGTGGGCCTATCGCTAGGTCTTATCGGCGGTGGAGGATCGATTTTGGCTGTTCCACTTATGGTATATGTGGTTGGTGTTCGATCGCCCCACGTAGCCATTGGGAGCAGTGCGGTTGCTGTCGGCGTAAACGCATTCATAAATTTAATCAGTCATGCGCGTGATAGGAATGTCAAATGGCATTGCGCTGTAGTGTTTGCGGCATTTGGAGTGTTGGGGGCAGCTGTGGGAGCGCAGGTGGGCAAGGCTGTAGATGGAGCCAAGCTTCTCGCTGCGTTTGGAGTTTTAATGATTGTCGTGGCGATGATGATGTTAAGGCCACGTCGCGGTGGTGATAATCCAGACGTTCGTTTGGATATGAAATCGGCATCAAAGCTTGTCCCACCATTAGCAGGTACGGGATTTGTGGTTGGCACATTGTCGGGATTTTTTGGTATCGGAGGTGGATTTCTAATTGTGCCGGGTCTGGTAGGGGCTACATCAATGCCGCTCCTGAATGCCATAGGGTCGTCCTTGGTGTCGGTAGCGGCGTTTGGAGCAACTGCGGCGGTTAGCTACGCCGTGTCTGGATTGGTTAACTGGTCGCTGGCCGGACTGTTCATAGTTGGGGGAGCAATTGGCGGTCTTGCGGGGGTACGACTCGCACGCCATCTGGCAGGGCAAAAGCGTGCGTTGTCCATAGTATTTAGTTCAATCGTGGCAGTTGTTGGAATTTATGTTGTGGCCCGTGGCATAACCGGATGAATTTGCACGGGGGGCGTATTGTTAGAAAAGTATGCATTGAAATGAGGGGCATATAGATTTCTCTTTCACCTCGGTTTAGATGGCTCGTGAAATCTAATTCAGAAGCTGATAGAGATGTCAGGTAGGAAAATCCTGCATTGAGCGCGGCCTTGAGCGCTGGTTGATGCTGGATGATCCCGGGCCTGTTGGATCGTGTTGCCGTTCCCATGCAGGGGAGCATTGGACTGCGCCGGTATTGTTTTAGACGCTGCTCTGCAACCAGATGAGCCAATAGGAAGGCGCATAGATGCCGAACGTGAAGCAAATCTACTCCGTCGCGGACGTATCAGGAGCTATCCGCCTTACTGTTGGGGAATAAGACGTGGGCCCATGAGGCCAACGGATGCAGGAAAATACATCGAAAGAGATAACCTAATATCGTGCGCAGTCGAATGGCATAGAAATGTCTATTCCGTGGCGGGGGATGCTCTGCGCGTGGCAGCAGGCATCATGTTGGTTGGGCTCATGCTAAGTGGGCCCGCAATGGCGGCAATATCCGCCAGGCGAATCGTAACGCATGGCCTGATGGATATTCCAGCTTGTTCTACATGTCATGGTGTGAATGAAGCCGGGCGTGCAGTCGGCGGCGTTTCGCGGATCGGCGGCATGAATGAACACTATTTGGTGCACGAGCTGAAGAGCATGACCAGTGGTGACCGAGAAAGTGCAGTGATGTCAGCTATTGCGAGAAAATGAGCCTATCGCAAATGAGGGAAGTCGCATTATATTTCGCGTAACAATCACCTTCAACTGCATCCACTATCTTAAACTTAAGGGGGATTTCGTATGGTGAAAGGCTTGCGCTGTATGGAGCGTGGAGTCGAGGTATTCCGGCGTGCACGCTATGCCACGGACGTGATGGAGTAGGTATAGGAAGTAAATTTCCGTCTCTTGCCGGACAGTACGCGACTTATCTGGAGGCTCAGCTTCGAGCGTGGCGTACTGGGTCAAGACATAATGATCCCATGCATCTTATGGAGGGAATTTCTAAGAAGCTCGATAAGAGAGATATTTTGGGAGAATTCGCTTACTTTTCTGTACTTGGTGATATTTCTCGTCCTTCCCAGACGTCATAAAGCAAACGTAAAGTTGGTTTTGTAAGGGGGGTGGCCACTTCGTGCCACCTTCGAGAGCGGCTATGCCAAGTGGTCCGTTTTGTGACATGGTTAAGCTTGGTCAGCATATCTTTGTGCATACGCGCAAGTATGCTTCTCGATTTGCCGGAAATTCTCTTAGCTGTAGTGACCGTCATTTGGATGCTGGCCGATTAACGAGTTCTGCTCCACTGTGGGCGGCTTATGTTGCTTATCCGGCTTGTCGAAAAAGGAATGGACGCGTGAACTCTTTTGAACAACGTATACAAGGTTGCTTTAGAGTCAGCATAAATGGACATGTTCCTCCACTGGGCAGCAATGTACTTCTGGCACTGCAGAGTTACGCCTACTTTCTGGCAAAGGGAGCGCCCACTGGCGTTTTACTGAAGGGGCGGGGCTATCCAAGGATTGCTAAGCCTGCGCTACCCATGAGTTACCGTAGGGGGCGTAGTGTCTATAGAACACATTGCGCGCTTTGCCACGGTGTTGATGGCCAGGGACAGCTAACTGAGGTCGGTGAGCGGGGGGGCGCCGCTATGGGGAGGGCGATCGTTTAATTGGGGTGCAGGCATGGCGGATATAAAGATAGTCGCCGCCTTTATAGCGGCCAACATGCCGTTAAGCCAAGGCGGAAGTTTAACTGCACAGCAAGCTTGGGACGTTGGTAAGTACGTCGATGGCCATCCAAGGCCACAGGATCCTCGCTTTAATGGCTCAATCAAGGAGACCCGAGCGAAGTATCATGATAGTCCGACCTCTATGTATGGTCGGATCGTGAATGGTCATCTTTTGGGATCTTCTGCATCAGGTAATGACCGATAGCCGTATAGATTTTGAGACGGTCCAAAACTCACGTGGAATGTGTTGAAAGAAGTGCATTTCGAGCGTTATGTGTTCAAATCTCGACAAAGTCATCTATATTGCATCTTCGTGCGCGGGTTGACCTAGATCTCTCTCTGGAAAGTGCAGCAAGGTCAGAAAGCAGCGTGTCGACTGCTTCACCGACCGGAGGTCGAAGATAAGAAGATGATGGAGCGGTGCCGTCACACATTTTACGTACAGCGAATCTCGCACGCGCTACTCGGCTTTTTGTTGTTC
>JAGWRJ010000164.1 GCA_028869725.1 Alphaproteobacteria bacterium
ACGAGACCTATCTGATCGAGCCGGGCAAGTTTGAAACGATTTATGGCAACATGCCGCTCTATGGGCTTGCCGCGGCCTCCAGCCATGTCAAGGCTGAAGGGCGGCTCGCCGGCGCCAAGGACCGCTTCGCCGCGTAAATGGCGGCAGCCCGCTCCTGTCCGCCAGATGGAGCACAGTGCAGGCGATCCGAACAGAGTGGGAAGACGCGTATTGCTCGGGCAAGGCTGCGTCTGCACGACAGATCTCACATGTCACCCCATTGGGTGACGCCAATATTACTGCTGCCACCAGGATAGCGATGCAAAGATGTCTCAAGTTGAGCGGTAATGAGGCGCTGTGCGAGTGTACCATGAGTAACATGCGAAAGAAGATGTCCTCAAAAGAATACACACAGTGGGCGAAGCTTCTGATTGCGTTAGATGGCGCCTCTTCGCTGGATGAGGCGGTGCGCAGGATTGGAATGAGCCGCGACAGGCTTGTTGAATTAAACAATAGGTTCGCGGGGTATGGCGCCGCCGCGGGTGCGGAGTGCGCGACAAAGTCGGCTGGATAGCCAGCGCACTCCCCTGCGCCGCAAAATGCCCTGCCTAAAAATTGTGAACTCCACCGCCGCGGGTGGAGAGCTCCCTACAGCCTCCCGCCCGCACGAACTGTACGTGTTTTGCGTAGCAGGCGAAGAAGCTAACCTCACCATTGCCCGGCAGCTCTTTGCGGAGTGCGACTCCCGGAAGGACCGAACCGGCTGTCCGCCCTGTTACAGCCTTCCCCAGGGTAAGCGAAGCGGCGAGACAGACAATCCAGTCCCGGTGACGCAGTGTGCAGGTGCACATTGGCCCTCGCCGCGCGCCTGTAACTTTGAGCTCAAGTGATTCTGCAGTTATCCTTGGCTCTGGGCCATGGTGGTGTGACTATGTCCTGAAGGGACGGCGGTACAGGGCCCTATACGAGAGCGGTGCGCGAACCTCGATGAGCTTGACTAAAATCAAACTACATCGTCGAGCCGTCCCCCAAGGTTTGCGTTCTCGCAACACGTGGAACCGGCACCGCTGCCCGGGTGCACCCACAAACAGAACTAAAACGGAGAAGACATGTCAGGGACCGCGACGCTGGACCGTGCGCAGCAGAAGCCGCCTCAGGACGTCAATCACTATGATGTGCTCATTGTCGGCGCCGGGATCTCCGGCATCGGCTCCGCCTATCATCTCAAACACCAGTGCCCGGAAAAGAGTTTCGTCATCCTCGAGATGATGGATACCTTCGGCGGAACCTGGCAGACGCACAAATATCCAGGTGTACGCTCAGACTCAGACCTCTATACGTTCGGCTACCGCTTCAAACCCTGGGTCGGCACGCCAGTCGCCTCGGCGCAGGCCATCCGCGATTACATGAAGGACGTGATCGAGGAGAGCAGTCTTGGCGAGCACATCCGCTACGGGCACCGCATCACACACTGCTCCTGGGACAGCAGGACCAATCTGTGGACCGTAGAGGCCTTGCGTAAGTCGGACGGCGCAGGGGTGATCTTCACCACCAACTTCCTGTGGATGTGTCAGGGTTATTACGACCACGAGCATCCTTACATCCCGAACTGGCCAGGCATGGATCGGTATAAGGGACTGTTCATCCATGCCCAGCTCTGGGATCCAAAAATCGACTATACAGGTAAGCGCATTCTCGTCATCGGTTCAGGAGCGACAGCTGCGACCGTCATTCCGGCCTTCTGCGAGAAGGCGGCGCACGTCACCATGCTGCAGCGGTCACCAACGTATTTCTATTGCGCTGAAAACAAGAATGAGCTGGCTGATCGGCTGCGCCAGATCGGTATCGACGAGCCGACCATTCATCGCATCGTGCGGGCGCAGATCATGTTCGATCAGGACCTGTTGACGAAGCGTTGCCTTGAGGAGCCGGACACAGTCTTCGAAGAGCTGAAGGAACTGATCCGGCATTTCTCGGGCAAGCCGGATTTCCCTTTTGAGCCGCATTTCACGCCGACTTACCGACCATGGCAACAGCGTCTTGCCTTCTGTCCTGAAGGCGACATCTTCCGCTGTGCAGTCGAGGGTAAGCTCAGTGTCTACACCGACACGTTGGAGACCTTCACCGAGAAGGGTGTGCTTACAGCTTCCGGCGAAGAAATCGAGGCCGACATCATTGTCGCGACCACCGGGTTCAATCTTCTGATGATGGGCGGAATCCCGTTCGAAGTGGACGGCAAGCCAGTCGACTGGCATCAGACCGTCACCTATCGCGGAATGATGTTCACCAGCGTTCCCAACCTGGCCTGGGTAATGGGCTACTTCCGCGCAAGCTGGACACTGCGCGTTGACCTGCTAGGCGATTTTGTATGTCGCCTGCTCAATCACATGCAGAAGATTGGCGCCAGAAAGGTCGAAGTTGCGCTCCGGCCGGAAGACAAGGACATGAAGCTCGGCCCCTGGATGGAGCCGGACAACTTCAATCCCAATTACCTGATGCGTGGCCAGCACCTCATGCCGAGATCAGGTGACAAACGCGAGTGGCAGCATACCCAGGACTACTGGCGTGAGCGCGAAGAGTTGCCCAAAATTGACCTCGATGCGCCGGAATTCCACTATCGCTGACAGTGATCGGCCGCGCAGGAGGACACGCATCCCGCCTGGCTGACGCTCGTGACAGGCCTTCTTTCTTCGCGGGCCAAGTCGCACCGCAACCGCCAAAGCGTGGGTGCAGGCGGACGACCGACAACGTCATGAAGTCCCGGAGCGCGCGAGACCGATACCTCTTTTGCGGCAAGACCACCCGACTTCGGGCAACTCCCCCCGTTTCCGTGAGTAGAGCCCATAAAGAACTTTAATGGCCAAGTTTTTGACCGATCAACAACCGGGGCGAAGCGCACCATGTCTGGCGCACACGGGTAAAGCACCTCCCTCCCGGGAAGGGAGGTGCTGCCAACCCAGGTCGGTGTCGGCTTACAGCCGCTCGATGATGGTGACGTTGGCAAGTCCGCCGCCTTCACACATCGTCTGCAGCCCGTAGCGCTTGCCGCGGGCCTTGAGCGCATGGACCAGGGTCGCCATCAGCTTGGTGCCCGATGCACCGAGCGGATGGCCAAGCGCGATGGCCCCACCATTGACGTTCAGCTTTGCCGGATCGGCGCCGGTAGTCCGCAACCAGGCCAGCGGCACGGGCGCGAAAGCCTCATTGACCTCGAACAGATCAATGTCGTCGATCTTCATGCCTGCCCGCTTCAGCGCCTTCTCGGTGGCAGGCAAAGGTGCCTCCAGCATGATGACGGGATCGTGGCCGAGCAATGTCAGGTTGACAATCCGCGCCAGGGGTTGAACGCCAAGAGCCTTGAGACCTCGTTCACTTGCGATCATCACTCCGGACGCGCCGTCGCAAATCTGGCTCGCGGTGGCTGCCGTAATGCGCCCGCTCTCGCTGATCAGCTTTACGCCCTTGATGCCTTCCAAAGTGACGTCGAAGCGAATGCCTTCGTCAACGGTGTGCATCTCCTTCTTGCCGTCCGGGGTTGTGATCTCCACCGGAACAATCTCGTCATTGAAAGCGCCTGACTTAGTGGCAGCGATGGCTTTTTTCTGACTTTCGTAGCCGAACTGGTCGAGTTCGTCCCTCGAGAGGTCGTATTTTTTCGCCATCATCTCGGCACCCATGAACTGGCTAAACTGAATGCCGGGATAGCGCGCTTCCTGACGCGGGCTCTTCGGGTTACCGAAGCCGTTCTTAGCCGGCAGCACTACCGGCAGCCCCATGGGCACGCGGCTCATGCTTTCCACGCCCGCGGCGATCACAACATCCTGCGTGCCGCTCATCACCCCTTGTGCCGCGAAGTGCAGCGCCTGCTGCGAGGACCCGCATTGGCGGTCTACGCTGGTGGCGGGCACGCTTTCAGGCAGCTTGGATGCCAACACCGCGCCGCGCGCGATATTGAAACCCTGCTCACCCGCCTGGCCGACACAGCCCATAATGACGTCTTCGATCAGCGCCGGATCAGCGCCCGTCCGTTCCATCAAGGCATCCAGGAGGGTGCCCGCCAGATCGGCCGGGTGCCAGCCGGAAAGCCGGCCGCCCTTGCGGCCGCCGGCCGTGCGTGCGGCCGCTACGATGTATGCCTCTGCCATATCATTCTCCCTTGGCGTAATTCGGAGTTGCTAATTCAAGCAGTGTAGGTGCTTACAGTGAAGGCGCGAAGCATTTCCCTTCGTTTCCGCAGCGTCAGCTCCGCAGGTTTCCAGTTTCGCCGGTCTGATCGCCATGGCATGCAACAAGACACGTCAAACCAAGAGCGCACAGGGACAGGGGTATGGCGGGCCACTGGAGATGAGACCGCAATAGCGGCCAGAATGTCCGGAATTTGGCTGGGGGACTAGGATTCATGGCCATTGATACTGTTGGAAAAATCCCCTCGATACCGTCAGAAATACCGTCAAAAAATATTTTGCCAAAACGAGGAGCGGTATACCCATGGGATATAGGCTGAGGTCGGGCCGACTAACCTCGCAAGGTTAGTCGGGCGTTCGACCCACCTTTTCTTGGCCCCGAGGGCCCTTGTCTAAACTTAACTTACCGCGTGCACCTTTGCCCTGAGGTATCCGTGAACACCTCTGTACTTGCGCCGCTGTTATTAAAGCTACTTTGCGGGCGAACCGGGCAATTTTCTTCATCGTGCAAGCGCTCATCCTGACAGGACCTGCCGATCACGAAGGCGGCTTCGACACTGCAGATTGGGACCGCGAACGCCTAAGAAACCCAGACGGCTTTGTGGGCCATGCGGGTATGTGTAAAATACACAGTGCATGAAGATCGAATTTGACACGGCCAAAGACGCCGCGAACAGGGAAAAGCATGGTCTTTCCCTGACCTTCGGGGCACGGGTGTTCGATGATCCTGAAGTACTGATCATACCGACGATCCGAATAGGGGACGAGGAAGAACGGCATAAGCCGTCGGCATGGTTGACGGCAAGCTGTACACGGCCGTGCACGTTTGGCGTGACGAAGTGGTTCGGTTTATTTCGGTGAGACGGAGCAACGACAGTGAAGAAAAAGTCTATCATTGCGATTGAATCCGCCCCTTCCGACCCGGAGGATCGGTCGGTGAGCGACGAAGGACTTGAAAAAGCCCTGCAGGGTCGGCGTATCAGAAAGCTGCGGCAGCGTTTGGGCCTGAGCCAATCGGAATTTGCCGATACGTACGGCATTCCGCTGGCCAATCTTCGCCAATATGAAATCGGCCGCACCATGCCGCCGCCTGCCGTGCGCGCCTATCTGGCCGTTATTGAACAGGAACCCGAGAGAGCTGCGGCGGCCTTTAGGAAGTCACGGGCAGCGTAGCCAAAACGAACGCCACGGTTTCCTCAGTGGCAGACCGGAAGTTCGGTTGAGGGCCACCAGCCACCCTCGATTCCATCCGATTGCTGTTTCGCTGGATGCAACAGATGCTGGGACAGAGGACGCAAGAATTTGTCGCACCAGGGAGAGCGGCGCAGCCGGAAGAGCAACTGCTCAATGGCCTAACGCCGCAGAAAGCAGGCCTTACAGCCTTCGGCGAATCACGTCCTGAAGCATCTCGTGGTCCAGCGACAGATCCGCGACCAGCTTGCGCAGCTTGGCGTTCTCGTCCTCGAGCAGCTTCAACCGCCGCATCTCAGGCGGCGTCAGGCCCTCATACTTCTTCTTCCAGTTGAAGTACGTCGCCTGGCTGATCCCGGCCCGCCGGCAGATCTCCGCCACCGGCACCCCGTCCGCCCCCTGCTTCAGAATGAACGCCTTCTGCGC
>JAGWRJ010000165.1 GCA_028869725.1 Alphaproteobacteria bacterium
CTTGCTCAAGGTGATTTCGCCGACGTCTTCCAGATAAGCCGTTCGTGCGAGCCGGGATTCCGCGACCTTCTCAAGAATTTTCAGATTTGAGTACCGTGCCTGAATAAAGGCATCCAGTGCGGGCTGCAATGGCTGTTCGCTGTAGTGGCGTTCACGGGCAAGTTGGCCGCCGTTAATATCGGGCAGCGTGGGATGATTTTCCGCCAGCATACGCTGTAGCCGCACGCCATAGCCCTCGATTTCGATGTCGCGCAGGTGGCAGATATTTTCCAGCACCGAGAAATATCCGCCTTCGGGCTGGAAGTGCAGTTGCGAGTCTGTCAGACCGGCAACCTGCTGCCGCAGGGTTTCTGGCATGCTTTTAAGTGCGGCGAGGGCGTCTTTGATTAACATGGTAGTGAGTTTGTATTGCGTGCAAGTTCGATACACATTCCTCTGTGCCCCGCGGCGCGGGTGGCGATAAGAAACTGCATCCCCGCAAAATCCAGTTCACCGCTGTCTTTGATGTGCAAACCCTGTCCCCTGAAGAGTGCGATCATGTCACCGAGGCTCATGCCGCCGTGGCGGTGGAATCGGCTGAGCAAGCCGTGCTGATTTCCTCCGGGTGCTGAAAACTCCAGCACCAGCACGCACCCGCCCGGTTTTAGGACCCGGCTTATCTCTTGCGCGCACTGCTCACGAGATTTGCGGGGCAGGTGGTGCAGCATGAGGGTGTTCAACACCAGATCGAACTTACCCTGGTCGAAGGGCAGGGCCTGGGCGGCAGCGGTGTGGAAGATGATGTCAAGGCCGGCTTTGCGGGCTTTCTTCTGGGCTCTGGCCAGCATCTCCGGCGAGGCGTCGATGCCGAACACGCTGCCGGCCGGTCCGACCCATCGCTTGGCGGCGATGGCGAGGCTGCCGGTGCCGCAACCCACGTCCAGCACGGTTTCACCCGGTTTGAGCCCGGCCAGGCGCAGCAGCTTTTCCCGGAAATTCCGTTCGCGGCCAAGCGTCATGAGCCACACCGTCAGGTCGTAGAGAAAGGCAGCATGTAGGGTGAGGCCCGGCGTGTGGTCCGCTGGCTCTTGGCTTCCAATTTCGACCATGTCCAGTTCCTGGCGGTGTGTGATGTACATTCCGCGACTCTTTAAGCTTCAGGCTTTCGACTCGGGCGGCTCGTGGTCGTGGTGATGCCAGCGGTGGCGCATTTCATTGCGGAATGTTTCGCGTTCTTCGGGGGTCATCTGCATCCAGCGCTCGACCCAGCGTTCGGTCATGCGGTGGCGCCAGTGAATATGGGGGCGCCCGCGCAGCCCGCCGAATAGAATCCAGCTCAAAATCAGGAGCCCGAAGGCCTGGAGGTAGCTGATGGTCTTCAGGCCGAAGATCGCGGGCATGAGCCAGTTCCACAGGCCCATCACGATGAAACCAAACGCGATGATCACGGCGATGACGAGTAATGGGGCCAGCCTCACTACTTTACCTACCCAATGACGTCTCATATTTCTCTCCTCAGGCTTCATTGAATTCGTTGTAGATGGCTTGCAAACGTTTGCGTAAATGCCGTACCGCATAATGTTTGCGGGCGAGCAGTGTGTTCACGCTCAATCCCGTTTCAGCGGCCAGCTCCTTGAAACTTTTGCCTTCAAGCTCGTGGGCGATGAACACGTCCTGCTGTTCGATGGGCAATTCGTCAAGGGCTGCGTCCAGCTCCTCAAGCAGCAAGCTCGCCAGGTACGTGGCGTCAGGCCCTGCGTCCGCTGACGGCAACAACTCGGCGATGCCTAACATCTCGTCCTCGTCACCGTGGACTTCCGATACGTCGTCCAGCGCTTCTGTTTTCTTTTTGCGGAAGAAATCGGTTATGCGGTTTCGCGCCAGCCGGAATAGCCAAGCGCTAACTTGCTCCACGGGTTGCATGAGCCGGTAGGCTTCCACCAGCTCCGCGAAGACGTCCTGCAGGATGTCCTCCACGTCCGCGTCGCTGGCAATCCGTTTACGGATGAAGTTCCGCAGCCGCGGTCGCTCGCGCACAATCTCCGCAGAGAGTTGCCGCCCTTGCTCGGCAGTCATCCAAAGGGCTCCTGACGCCGTATGCATATACCCTTGCAGACGTATGAGCCGCCAGAATATTGCATGAAATGGATTGCCCGGAGGCGGGCAACTTCGGGGTCAGGGTCCTCGGAATGGTATCGCATCGGTAAGCGACAGCAGGCTTGCATTACTGCAAGCCTGCTGTCGTTGGGTGCGCAATATCTTGGATAGGTTGGTTATTTCGGCCAGAGTGCGGCGACGATTGCGCCGGTGATCAGGCCGTAGATCAAACCGTCAATCACGTCCTTGGTCACGGCTTTCCAAGGTTGGCCGTACCAGATGCCCATGGGTAATGATCCGAAGGCGTAGGCCATGAAACCGACCGTGCCGACCACGCGGAACACTTGGAGTCCCGCTGTACCGCCCGCGAGTGTGCTGGCAGC
>JAGWRJ010000166.1 GCA_028869725.1 Alphaproteobacteria bacterium
GCAGCTCAGTGGCCCGTAGCGTCTCGATCATATCCGGGTAGAGCGTCTTGCGATCGCCGAGAACTTCGAGTTTTACGAGATCCCAGCCGCCCACCTCACGGGCAAGACGCAAGGTACGGACGGCGTCTTCGCCGGTGAAGCAGCCCGCCGTATTTGGCAGGTAGGTATATTTTTCCGGATCAATGAAATCCATCAGCTTGGGCTGGCCCGGATCGCTCAGGTTGACCCGGCGCACTGCCACGGTCACCATTTCTGCGCCGGAAGCCTCCAGTGCCGCAGCATTCTCGGCATAGCTCTTGTACTTGCCCGTGCCCACGATCAGCCGCGAGCGAAACTTTCGTCCCGCGATAACCAGCGGCTGATCCGCTGCCGTCTGATTGCCGCCACCGATGAAATGAACGATTTCGAGCCTGTCCCCAGCTGCGACCTGGACGCGGTCATACTGGGATCGTGGCACGATCTCCAGGTTGCGCTCGATCGCGATCTTGCCGGTTTCGATCCCGAGCTCTGACAGCAGGGCGGCCAGCGTCATGGTCCCGGAAATCTCCCGGTCCTCACCATTGATGACTACGTGAAGGGGCATAAAGCCTGTTCCTACCTGGTATTTCCCTTGGCCGCGCTCGCCCAGTATAAGAGCCTGCGCAAACCGGGCGAAAGGGAGAAGCCCTTGGCCAAAGTCAGGCCGATATATGTACTGAACGGGCCCAATCTCAACCTCCTGGGCCTTCGTGAACCCGAGATCTATGGCCGCACGCGCCTCAGCGATATCGAGACGGCGGTGACGGCGCGTGCCGCGACCCATGGTCTTCAGGTGACATTTCGTCAGTCGAATCATGAAGGTACGCTGGTCGACTGGATCCAGGAGGCCCGCACCGAGGCGTCAGGTCTGATCCTCAACGCGGGGGCGTACACCCACACCTCGGTGGCCATTCACGATGCGTTGCGGGCGCTTGACCGGCCCGTGATCGAAGTCCATCTCTCAAACCCCTACGCGCGTGAGTCTTTCCGCCACCATTCCTATGTCAGCCCGGTTGCGAGCGGGGTGATTTGCGGTTTGAAGGAGGAAGGCTACCTCCTGGCCGTCGACGCACTGGCCAGGATTCTCAAGGATTCGAACGCATGAGCAGCAAAGACGCCAAAGAGGCGCAACATTCTCCAAGATCAACCGGCGGCATCGATGCCGGAGTCATCCGCGAGCTCGCCGAGCTTCTGACCGAAACCAGCCTTTCGGAAATCGAGGTCGAACAGGCCGGCATACGCATCCGCGTGGCGCGGCAGCTCAGCGCGGTCTATGGCAGTGTTCCTGCCCCCGCGCCTGTTGCCCAGCCTGCCCCCACCACAGCCCCAGAACCAGCCCCCGCCAAGCGCGAAGCCCCGTCGGCCGGAACCGTCACCTCGCCGATGGTGGGCACCGTCTATGTCGCCCCGGAACCTGGAGCCTCCCCCTTTGTCAAACCCGGCGACAGCGTCAAGGAAGGCGATACGCTGCTGATCGTTGAGGCGATGAAGACCATGAACCCGATCACTGCGCCGCGTTCGGGCGTGGTCAAGGAAATCTGCGTGCGTGATGCCGAACCGGTCGAGTTCGGCCAGGCTCTGGTCGTGCTGGGCTGACATGTTCGATAAAGTTCTCATCGCCAATCGCGGCGAAATCGCATTGCGCATCAATCGCGCCTGCAAGGAAATGGGCATCTCCACGGTGGCCATTCACAGCACCGCCGACGCCGACGCCATGCATGTGCGTCTTGCGGACGAAAGCGTGTGTGTGGGGCCGCCGGCGGCCGCGCAGTCCTACCTCAATATTCCGCAGATCATCGCCGCCTGTGAGATTACCGGTGCCGAGGCCGTACATCCCGGATATGGCTTTCTCTCAGAAAATGCGCGTTTCGCCGAAATCGTAAAGGAACATGGCCTCGTCTTCATCGGACCTGAGCCCGAGCAGATCCGCCTGATGGGCGATAAGATCGCCGCCAAGCAGGCGGCAAAATCCGCTGGCATTCCCACCGTGCCAGGATCGGATGGCGGCGTCTCCTCCGACGCCGAAGCCAAGCGCATAGCCCGTGACATCGGCTATCCCGTACTGATCAAGGCCGCCGCCGGTGGTGGTGGACGAGGCATGAAGGTTGCCCGTTCAGAAGGCGAACTCAACATGGCCCTGTCTACGGCCCGCGCCGAAGCCAAAGCGGCTTTCGGCGATGATGCCGTTTATCTCGAAAAATACCTCACTCGGCCCCGGCACATCGAGGTCCAGGTCCTGGCCGATTCGTTCGGCAAGGTCGTGCATCTGGGCGAACGCGATTGTTCGCTGCAACGCCGGCACCAAAAGGTGTGGGAGGAAGCCCCCTCGCCCGCGCTCAACGCCACCCAGCGCCAGGAGATTGGAAAGACGGTCACCACGGCTTTGGAAAAGCTGGGTTATCTTGGTGCCGGCACCATCGAATTCCTGTTCGAGGACGGCCGCTTCTACTTCATCGAAATGAACACCCGTCTTCAGGTCGAGCATCCCGTAACCGAGGCTATTACCGGAATCGACATCGTGCGCGAGCAATTGCGTATTGCAGCAGGCTTTCCCCTTGAGCTCGAACAGCGCGACATCACCATCTCCGGTCACGCCATCGAATGCCGCATCAATGCCGAAAATCCTTTTACTTTCAGACCTTCACCGGGTCTCATTGAAGCGTTTCATTCACCTGGCGGACTTGGTGTACGCTTTGATTCGGCAATGTACACGGGCTATCGCATTCCGCCCTACTACGACAGCCTTGCCGGCAAACTGATCGTTCATGGCCGCAACCGCAATGAATGCCTGATGAGGCTGCGTCGTGCGCTTGACGAGCTTGTTGTCGCCGGAATCGAGACCACGATCCCGCTCTTCCAGCGCCTGGTCCGCGAGCCCGACATCATCAATGGCGACTACAACATCCACTGGCTCGAACACTGGCTGGCCAGCAACCCCGCCTGATTTCTGGACCGCCGGCAAATCAGGTATGATGGTCTGCCCAACCAAAGGGGGGAGACCAGCTATGGGATTGCAGTTTTTGCAAAACTATCAGCTCAAGCTGTTGAGCATTCTGCGCATTGTCGTTGCCTTGCTTTTTCTTCAACACGCGACCGCGAAACTGTTCGGCTATCCGGCACCGATGATGACCGGACATCTACCACCGCTTCTGCTTGCCGCAGGCATTATCGAGCTTGTAGAAAGTGTGCTGATTGGCATCGGCCTCTTCACCCGTATCGCAGCGTTCATCTGCTCCGGCGAGATGGCAGTTGCCTACTGGCTCTATCATGTTGGCCAATCGGGTCAGTGGATTCCTCTGCTCAATCAAGGCGATGAGGCGATTCTCTACTGCTTCGTCTTTCTCTACATCGCGGCTGCAGGTCCAGGGCCCTGGAGCATCGATCGCAGCTAGAGTCTAGCTCCGGCGCCAGATCACGCTGAGATTGTTGGCCGGCATCGTGATGATGTCGGCCAACACAAAGCCATTGGCGGCGGCAAGCGGCAGTACCTCGCTGTCAAGGCAACGTACACCGTAGCGGGTGTCGAGGGCCTTCAGCCAGGCTTCGAACTGCGCATTGGACGGTGCCGTATGGATGCCGTTGCGCTTGAACGGGCCATAGAGCACCAGTGGCGACGACGCCGGCAGCAGGCGCGCCGCTCCGGCAAAAA
Source organism: Alphaproteobacteria bacterium (assembly GCA_028869725.1). Classification (GTDB taxonomy): domain Bacteria; phylum Pseudomonadota; class Alphaproteobacteria; order Micropepsales; family Micropepsaceae; genus Rhizomicrobium. The sequence goes on from JAGWRJ010000166.1 coordinate 3,668, forward strand.
GCCCCTGCGCCGCGGACCAGGGAGCGATGTGGATCATGTTGCAGCAGAACATTGCGTCGGCCCGAGCAATCGGCCAGTGCGCGTCCGCTGCATCAAGTTCCAGCGCCGGTAGAATGCGGGCACAGCCGCTTGCCCGGGCTACCGCATCAATCTCGCCAAGTGCAGCAGGATCCGCATCGCTGGGCTGCCAGGAAATACAGGCAAGCCGTGGTGCCATATACGCCGCGTGCTCGCCGGTGCCGCTTGCAATCTCAAGCAGGCATCCATGCGGTGGCAAGACCTGCCTTAGCACATCCAAAATCGGCTCACGGTTGCGCACGGTGGC
>JAGWRJ010000167.1 GCA_028869725.1 Alphaproteobacteria bacterium
CACAGCGCCGCCCAGTTCGCCTGTCCTGCTGTTTTTATGACTTGTCCCATCATCAGACCCTTTATCCACTAGTACGCGCTACCGTATTCAGTATGCGCGGTCCCCGCCTTTATTGTTCGAACTCTTGCTTTTCTTTTTACAAGATCAGTAATTCCTCTTTCCGGCTAACCAGTCCTCCCGTCTTGACACCCCGATCGGCCTCAACCCTGCTGCCAGGGAAGCCCTGCAGCCTTCCACCCGGTTCTCTGTCCGCGGTGGCGTCCTGCATCGAGTTCACCCTCAAAGCCCCCGAGAATGTTGTAGGCAGGCCCGTAACCGGCCTGCGTCAGCGCAGCTGCAGCGGCGGCCGAGCGGCCTCCCGAGCGGCACAAGAGCAACAGCGGCGCCTGGGTTGGCGCGCCAGCCTCGGACAGTGCCGCGTCGACTTCGGCAACAAAGTCCGCGTTGCGCTCTCCGCTGGGGAAGGTCTGCCATTCCACGAAGAGGGGGCGAAGCCCCAGCGCCGCTAGGTCCGGGACCCCGACAAAGGACCACTCCGCCCGGGTGCGTACGTCGATGAGCTGGGCACCAGCTACGGTTTCCAGCAGCTGCCAAGCCTCGCGGCAATCAATATCGCCGGCATATTCGCTCGCAGCCACAGACATGTCTCCCCAATAGAGGTTGAGCTGGCGGCATGCCTGGAAGCAGCCGCGTGTCACACTCTTTAAGTCTAGTTTATGATCTGGATTTACCGATTAGACAGTACAGAGAACTATTTTGTACCAAAGTGGGATTTTTATTGTTCTTCTTCTTTGGCATCTCTTGTCTCGCCCCGCCTTTCGGTCCAGTTACGATAGGCCGAGAGGTGCCGCGGGTGCAAGTGAAAAACGCGCCGACGATGCCCGAAATTGCACCACGTGCGCTTTTCGTGAACCTCGTGTGAATGGCGTAAGTGTATGTGACGCATACGGAAAATGGATATTGGAAGCGAATCAATCGCTTAACGTCGGGCCATCCTGGTGATGCTGATGTGGCTGTCACGAATTGTTCTTTATCCGCACACGGAACAATAAAAAAGGGTCCAGGACAGCGTCCGGACCCCTTCAAAAGAGATTCTGGTAAGAATTCGCGAGGGTTGCCTACGCGCCCAGCTTCGCGACCCGTTTGGCCAGACGTGAGACCTTCCGGCTACCCGTGTTCTTGTGGATAACCCCTTTGGAGACCCCGCGCATGATCTCGGGTTCCGCCGCCTTCAGCGCGCTCTGCGCCGCTGCCTTGTCGCCGCTGGCGAGGGCCTCTTCGACGTTGCGCGTGATGCTGCGGATGCGGCTCTTGCGCGCGTGGTTGATGGCGGTCCGTTTCGCGGTGCGGCGGACCCGCTTTTTGGCGGAATCGATATTCGGCATGGGTCGTCCTGATCGGCTTCGTAAGGGGCGGGCATATAGCCTTTGCCCGCCCGCCCGTCAATCTTCGCCGCTCCCTTCGCCGCTCCCTCAGCGGTCCTTGAATGCCGGCTTGCGCTTCTCGCGGAACGCCGCCATGCCCTCTTTCTGGTCGTCCGTGGCGAACATGGCATGGAATACCCGGCGCTCGAAGCGCACGCCCTCGGCGAGGCTGGTTTCATAGGCCCGGTTGATGGTTTCCTTGGTCATCATGACGATGGGCACGGATTGGCCTGCGATCTTGGCCGCGGCCGCCATGGCTTCAGACAGCAGCTCGGCCACGGGCACCACCCGCGACACAAGTCCCGCCCGTTCAGCCTCGGCTGCATCCATGTTGCGACCGGTCAGGCACATTTCCATCGCCTTGGACTTGCCCACGAAGCGGGTCAGCCGCTGGGTGCCGCCGATACCCGGCATTACGCCCAGATTGATTTCCGGTTGTCCGAACCTGGCGTTGTCGGCCGCAATGATGAAGTCGCACAGCATGGCCAGTTCGCAGCCTCCACCGAGGGCATAGCCCGCGACTGCGGCAATGAGTGGCTTGCGTAGTGCGGCGATCCGGTCGGCCGCGTCCGCAAAAAAATTGGCCATATACATGTCCATGTAGGACTGGCCCGACATCTCCTTGATGTCGGCACCGGCGGCAAAGGCCTTCTCCGAGCCAGTAAGGACCATGGCGCGCACCGCCGGATCGTGGTCGAAGGCTTCGAGCTGGCTCACGAGTTCGGCCAGGAGCTGACTGTTCAGGGCATTAAGGGCGTTGGGGCGGTTCAGTGTGACGAGGCCAACCCCGTCCTTGAGCGTGGCGATGATGAATTCCATTACGGCACCTCCTTGGCGGGCTCATGGGTGGCGCGGCCGAGCGCGAAAGGCAAGCGCTCAATCGTCGAAGCGCCGGGCGCGGGTTTGCTTGAGCGCACTGCGCTGCTTTTTACCCTCAAGACGGCGTTCCCGGCTGGCACGCGTCGGCCGCGTTGCTGTGCGGGGGCGCGGCGGCACGCTTGCCCTCAGGATCAGATCGAACAAGCGCTCGCGGGCATCGGCCCGGTTGCGCTCCTGGCTACGAAACCGCTGGGCGTGGATCACGAGGATGCCGTCCTTGGTAAGTCGCCGACCGCACAGACGGATGAGCCGCGTGCGCACATCGTCGCTCAAGGAGGGCGAGTGTTGCACATCGAAGCGCAGCTCGACTGCGGTCGCCAGCTTGTTGACGTTCTGGCCGCCAGGGCCCGAGGCGAGCACGAAACTCTCGATGAGTTCGCTGTCGTCAAGGGCGATCGACGGGGAAATGGTGAGCTTCGGCATGAGCGGCTTTTAGCACTTGACATGCAACTATATGGTTGCATATTTTGCCCATGAGCATGGACGCAGTGTTCAAGGCGCTAGCTGATGCGAGCCGGAGAAAACTATTGGACCGTCTGTTCGTCCGTAGCGGACAGACGCTCGGTGAGCTGTGCGAAGGACTCAACATGTCGCGTCAGGCGGTCACCAAACATCTCTGCGTGCTCGAAGAGGCCAATCTCGTAGTGACCCAGCGGCAGGGGCGCGAAAAACTCCACTTCCTGAATCCAGTTCCGATTCATGAGGTGGCTGCACGCTGGATCGGAAAGTACGAGCGCGCGCGGCTGGATGCGCTGTCCGAACTCAAACGCAGATTGGAAGGAAGCCCCCATGGCTGAGCTAACCACACAGAGCAGTGTCCATGTGGACTGCAGGGCCGGCGCGACCCAACACAGCCGGCAGATATCTGCGTCTGTGCAGTTGGCGCGACACCAACTGCTTGACCAGACCGTTGCGGCGGCCTGGCACCTCGGCGGGTGCCGCGAAGGTGCAGGCGAGGCAGTGACCTGCCTTGCCATGCGCAACAAGCAGCCGGTGCCAATCGATGCGTGGCTGCCTGGCACAGGCCGCCATGACCGGATGAAGTCCTCCAGCCATGATCGATAACAGGAAGGAACTGTGCCCATGAGCAGATTTGTCTATGTCACCTATATACGGACCTCGCCAGAGCACCTGTGGCGGGCACTTACCGACCCGCAGTTTCAGATTAAGTACTGGTTCGGGATGCACCAGGAATCGGACTGGACCGCGGGCGCATCGTGGAAACTGTGCTTTGCCGATGGACGGATTGCGGACGAGGGCGAGGTCCTTGAGATTGATCCGCCGAGGCGCCTGGTGCTGTCCTGGCGACACCAGCTGGCGCCCGAACTGAAGTCTGAGGGCGAGGCGCGCTGCATCTTTGAACTCGAGCCTCTCGAAGATACCGTGAAATTGACGATTACCCACTCAAGCGAGGCAACGCCATCACGGCTGATCGACAAAATTTCGGGTGGTTGGCCCAAGATCCTCGCGAGCCTCAAAAGCCTGCTGGAGACCGGCGAGGCGCTTGCGGCCATTCATCGACCGGCCGCGTGAGCTTTGGCGCTGACACCGTCGAATGTTGCTCGCCGTATCGGCATCACGGCCTGGCTCAGTGCTGGCATTTCGGACAATAGAAGGTGGACCGACCAGCCTGGACAATGCGCCGAATGATGCCGCTGCATCCGCGTCTGGGGCAGCTTTCGCCCTCGCGGCCATAGACATCGAAGCGGTGCTGGAACGTGCCAAGCTGGCCGTCCGAATGGCGATAGTCACGCAGTGAACTGCCGCCGGCAGCGATCGCGTCGCGCAGCACCTGCTTGATCGCCGGCACAAGCCGCTGGGCGCGCGCGCCGGCGACGCTGGAGGCCAGACGCTTGGGTGAGATCTGTGCCCGGAACAGGGCCTCGCACACATAGATGTTGCCAAGCCCTGCCACCACACGCTGGTCAAGAAGCGC
>JAGWRJ010000168.1 GCA_028869725.1 Alphaproteobacteria bacterium
TCGTCATGGTCTCGGGCCTGCCTCCGATCCGCGCCAGGAAGTTGCGGTATTATCAGGACCGGAACTTTCTGCGCCGCCTCTGTCCGGCCCCCATCCTCGCCGAGCGGAGCTGCGCCACTGTGGGCAGGGCGCATGACTGGCACGACATTCGTCCAGTCCGCCCTGATCCGTCCCCTCAAGCGCAGATCGCGCCCGAAGGGAAGACTGAAGCGCACACGCACTCTTCGTCGCGCCACCCCAGGAAGACAACGTTCTTTGCCTTTGTAACCGGACTTGATGATGGCGATGCGTCATGTGCCGCCGCGACAGCCCATCGCGGGACCCGAGACGAAGGCCAACCTTTATCCGCAGTTGGAGCCTTCCATGAAGACTGAACTTCGTATCCGGCTCGATGCGGCGCTGGGCGAGCAGCTTGCTGTGCTTGCTCAAAAGCCCGGTACCAGCAAGTCCGCCATCCTCGAAGATGCGCTGCGGGCTTTTGTCGAAGGTCGGGCCGGGCGCGATCTCGATGAGCGCCTACGCGTGCGTCTGGAAAGGCTCGGCGCCCAGCTCAATCGCATCGAGCGCAATCAACACATTCTGCAGGAAGGCTTTGCACTCTTCGTGGAGTTCGAGTTGCAGGCGACCTCGTCAGTGCCGGACTACGATGAGGCAGCGCGCGCAATCGGCCATCAGCGCTTTCAGTCCTTTGTGGAAGAGCTCGCGCGCAAGCTCGCGCATGCCAGAAGTTTCAGCGACAGGGTGGGGGCGCACCTGTCCGCAGACAAGGATGCGTCATGACGGACGATGCCCGGCACCAGGCTTATCTCAGACAGGGCAGCATGCTGCGCACCGCCATGGGCCAAACCATCGGCACGGCGCTGTCTGATCCCAGCGTTCTTGAAATCATGGTCAATCCAGATGGCGTGCTACGGCTGGACCGGCTGGGTGAAGGCCGCCGTGATACTGGTGCGCGGATGTCGACGGCTGAGACCGAGCGTATCATTCGTCTGATCGCGTCGCACACGCGAAGCGAAGCCCATGCCGGCAATCCCATCATCAGTGCGGAGCTACCGAGTGGTGAGCGCTTTGAAGGGCTTTTACCGCCGATCGTGAGTGCCCCATGCTTTTCCATCCGCAAGCCTGCCGCCAGGATATTCAGCCTCGCCGACTATGTTGCGGACGGGATTCTCAGTCCGTCGCAGGCTGAAGCCCTCGTCGCGGCAGTTGGTGCCCGACGCAACATTCTCGTGGCTGGAAGTACCAGTTCCGGCAAGACCACCTTCGCCAATGCGCTTCTTGCGGAAATTGCCAAGACCGGTGAACGTGTCGTGCTCATCGAAGACACCCGCGAATTGCAATGCGCGGCGGTGGACTGTCTGTCCCTGCGTACCCGGCCAGGACAGGTCGATCTGGCCCGGTTGGTGCGCTCCACGTTACGCCTGCGTCCGGACCGGATCATCGTAGGCGAAGTGCGGGGCGAGGAAGCCCTCGACATGCTCAAGGCCTGGAACACCGGCCATTCCGGTGGCATTGCCACCGTCCACGCCAATTCGGCGCCTGCTGCATTGCTCCGTCTCGAACAGCTGATCGAGGAGCGCGTCAGGCTGCTGCCGCGCGCACTCATCGCCGAAGCGATCGATCTGGTCGTCTTCATCGCTGGCCGCGGCCGCGAGCGACGCGTCAAAACCATCATCGAAGTCAGCGGGCTGGATGCAAAGGGTGGGTATGCCCTCGCCGAGATCGCCCGCGCAGAACAGTAAAGGAAGCAGATCCATGTTAGGGCGCACAGCCTCCAAGAACGCAGTCTTCTGGCTTACCACGATGGCAGTCTTCATGTGGGCACCGCCGGCATTTGCCATTGGTACCAATATGCCCTGGGAACAGCCGCTGCAGCAGATCCTCGATTCGGTTCAGGGGCCGGTGGCCAAGATCATCGCGGTGCTCGTGATCATCGTGACGGGTCTCACCTTGGCATTTGGCGAAACCGCCGGAGGCTTTCGACGCATGATCCAGATCGTCTTCGGCATCTCCATCGCTTTTGCGGCGTCGAGCTTTTTCCTGTCGTTCTTCTCGTTTGCCGGAGGGGCGCTGGTGTCATGAGTTGTGACGGATACGAGGTCCCTCTTCATCCCTCTCTGTGCGAGCCGATCTTGCTCGGCGGCGCACCACGGGCATTGGCCATACTGAACGGCACTGTGGCAGCTGCACTTGGCCTTGGCTTCCAGCTCTGGGCGACAGGATTGTCGCTATGGCTGATTGGTCATTCCCTGGCCGTGTTTGCGGCACGACGCGATCCCGATTTTGCGCCTGTGCTGCTACGCCATCTGCGCCACCGGGACTGGCTGTCATGCTGAGCCTTCACGAATACCGCCGTCGCTGTGACCGGCTTGCTGACTATCTGCCGTGGGCAGCACTTGTTGGGCCCGGTGTGGTGCTCAACAAAGATGGCAGCTTTCAGCGCAGTTTTGGGTTTCGCGGCCCCGACCTCGAAAGCGCGACCGAGGAGGAACTGGTCGCAGCCTGCGCGCGCCTCAACAACGTGCTGCGCCGCTTCGGCTCGGGCTGGGCGCTGTTCTTCGAAGCCGAACGCTTTGCTGCGGCTGGATATCCCTCCTCGCGCTTTCCCGACGCGGCCTCGTTTTTGGTCGATGCCGAGCGGCGTGCCGCCTTTGATGGAGATCAGGGTACAGGTGGGGCAAAGACCACAAGGCGCGCGCATTTCGAAACCACCTACACACTTACCCTGCTCTTCCTGCCGCCAAGCGACCCGGCGACGCGCGCCACCCGGGCCTTCATCGAGCGCCCGGTGCAGACAGCGGGGCGAGACTGGCATCAGGATCTGGAAAACTTTGTTGCCCGCACGGACGAAGCCCTTGACCTGCTGCAGACCATGCTGCCGCAAATCAGTGCGCTTGATGATGCCGGTTGTCTCAGCTACCTGCATCGCACGATCTCCACTCGACGCCACGCTTTGCGTGTCCCCGAGACCCCGCTTTATCTTGACGCAATCCTCGTCGACGATGCCCTGAGCGGGGGCATCGAGCCGATGCTGGGTGACACGCATCTGCGGGTTCTGACCCTGCTTGGCTTTCCCAACCGTTCGCGTCCCGGTCTTCTCGACGGGCTCAATCATCTGGGTTTCGGCTATCGCTGGATGAGCCGCTTCATTGCTCTAAGCAAGAGCGATGCCAACAAGGTCCTGGTGCGCCTGAGACGCCAGTGGTTCAACAAGCGCAAATCAGTGGCGGCTCTGCTGCGCGAGGTTCTGCACAATGAACCCAGCGTGCTGATCGACTCCGACGCTGACAACAAGCTCATCGATGCAGATCTCGCACTTCAGGAACTCGGTGCTGACCATGTCGGCTTCGGCTATCTGACAACCTCGATCGTGGTTCAGGACCGAGATCCGCTGGTGGCGCGTGACAAGCTGCGTGCCATCGAACAGGTGGTTCATGGCGCAGGCTTCACGGCTATCCGCGAAAGCATCAATGCCGTTGATGCCTGGCTTGGTTCGCTGCCAGGTCATGTCTATGCCAATGTGCGACAGCCCCTTGTTCACACACTCAATCTTGCGCATCTGGTACCGTTTTCAGCGGTGTGGGCTGGACCTGCCAGCAATGACCATCTGAAAGCGCCGCCACTGTTCATCGCCGAAACCGGCGGCTATACACCCTTCCGGTTCTCCACCCATGTCGGCGACGTTGGCCATCTTCTTGTCGTAGGTCCGACCGGTGCGGGCAAATCCGTACTGCTGGCACTGATGGCGCTGCAGTTTCGCCGCTATGCGGGGGCTCAGGTTTATGTCTTCGACAAGGGCAATTCGGCCCGTGCCGCCGTACTTGCCGCAGGTGGTCGTCATCACCGCCTTGCAGAGGAAGAAGGGTTGTCGTTTCAACCTCTGCGCCACATCGATCAGCCTGCTGAACGCAGCTGGGCCTTCGCCTGGTTGTGTGCACTTGTCGAGCAGGAAGGCATCCGGCTTGATCCCGATCTCAAGGAACGGTTGTGGTCCGGACTGTGCAGTCTCGCCTCAGCGCCCGAACCCGAGCGCACGCTGACCGGGCTTTCGGTGCTCGTGCAGTCCCGCGTTCTGAAAGACGGCCTCATGCCTTATACGCTTGAAGGGCCTTTCGGCCGGCTGCTCGATGCGGATGACGACAGTCTCGCACTTTGTGACCTGCAGTGCTTCGAGACCGAAGCCCTGATGGCCGAGGAGGGCGCGGTGAAGCCGGTTTTGAGTTATCTCTTTCACCGGCTCGAAGCGCGCTTCCTTGACCGTCCCAGCCTTCTTGTCCTCGATGAGGCCTGGATCTTTCTCGACAACCCGCTCTTTGCTGCGCGCATTCGCGAGTGGCTCAAGGTGCTGCGCAAGAAGAATGTCGCAGTGGTGTTTGCGACCCAGTCTCTTGCCGACATTCAGGCCAGTGCCATTGCGCCGGCCATTCTCGAAAGCTGTCCGCAGCGCGTATTTCTGCCCAATGACCGGGCTCTGGAGCCACAGGCACGTAGCGCCTACGAAGGCTTCGGACTCAATGCGCGACAGATTGAGCTCATCGCCCATGCCGTTCCCAAGCGTCAGTACTATCTCCAGTCACGCCGTGGCAACCGTGTGTTCGAACTCGCCCTTGGCCCGATCGCCCAGGCGCTGTGTGGCGCCTCCGACGGCCCCAGCCAGCGGCTCATTGATGACCTTTTGGCCCGCCACGGCAGCGCTCGGTTTGCCAGTCATTTTCTGGCCGCCAAAGGCCTTGGCTGGGCACAAAGCCTGCTGGACGAGTGGGAGCCACAGTCATGAGGCGCACGACAGCGATAGTGATCGCACTGGCATCGACCTGGTCCGTGCCGGTTGCTGCGCAGACTGTCAGTCCGGTATTTGATGCGAGCAATTATGCGCAAAACGTCCTTATCGCAGCACGGGCCCTGCAGCAGATAAACAATGAGGTGACGGCGCTTTCGAACCAGGCGCAGGTGCTCGAGAACATGCGCAGCAACCTCACGCCGATTGGCGATACCGCGCTCTCAGGTCTTCTGGGCAATTTCACCGCGGTTAATTCCCTGCTCGCGTCGGCACAGACGATTGCCTTTCGGGTCAGCGCCATGCAGGCGGAGCTTTCGGCAACCTATCCCGACAGCTACACGGCGCCGCTCTCTGCGTCATCGCTCGATGCCGATGCCGAGCAGCGCTGGCAGGATGCGATGGGCGCGTTCAAGGATGCGCTTACGCTTCAGGCCAAGGTTGTCGAAAATGTAGAGAACGACGGCAGCA
>JAGWRJ010000169.1 GCA_028869725.1 Alphaproteobacteria bacterium
GTAGTTGCGATCAATCACGTAGTCGGCAAGGCGAGCGACTGCCGCCTGGTCACCGCGGGCGGCAAAATACTGGAAGGTGCCGACCCGCACATGGCTTCTGGCCACGCGAACAAGAAGCGCGCCTGGAACCGGCCCGTCGCGCCAGATCTCGTCACCGGTCAGAAGCGCAGCGAGGGCCCGCGTCGTAGGTACGCCCAGTGCCGCCATCGCCTCGCTGACGAGATATTCGCGCAGGACAGGCCCGAGCGCCGCCCGCCCATCGCCCTGGCGCGAGAACGCGGTGCGCCCTGCCCCCTTGAGGTGAAGGTCCCGCCGTAGCCCATCGCTGCCGATGATCTCCCCCAGCAGCAGGGCTCGGCCATCGCCCAGTTGCGGCACGAAATGACCGAACTGGTGTCCGGCATAGGCCATGGCGAGCGGCTCTGCACCGGGTGGAGGTGGATTTGCGCACAGCGCGGCAATGCCCTCAGGGCTGGCGAGCGCGTTAGCATCAAGCCCGAGGAGGCCCGACAGTGGGTCATTCAGCTGGATCAGCTGCGGCGCGGGCAACTGCGCCGGTGCCTGGCGAACGTAAAAGTGCGCGGGCAGGCGCGCATAGCTGTTGTCGAAGTGAAATTCGAGAGCCAAAGCAGGTGTTCTCCATCGCGCAGCTTCGATTTGAGCGCGGGTTGAGGGGTGCCGGCAAGGCGCGGCTGGGTGGGCGAACCTCGCCCGAGGGCAAGCGCCTCCTTCCGCCCACGGGTGCCGGCTTTGCAGCGCAAATGGGGGCGGAGGGGGCGATACTTGCCCCGGCCGCAGATCGTAGCCTAATCTTGCCGGCATGGACCCGAACTTCGTTCTCATCTTCCTCGCATCGACCCAGGGTGCAAAGCAATGTCTGGACACCGGCGCTGCCGTTGCCGGGCTCCTCAACCTGCCCTTGCGTCTTGCCCATGTGCAGATCGGGCCGGGATCGATCGTCCTGCCCTCGCAGGAGCAGCTTTCGGAATATGAGGCCGAGCATCTGGGCGAGTTCGAGCAGAAGCAGACCCAGTCCCTGCGCGAGATCGTCAAGGAATGGGCGCATGCCTGTGATGTCGATGCCCCCTTCGACCTGTTCGAGGGTGACGAGTGGCATGTGATGCGCCGCTACCGCGGCAAGGCGCGTCTTGTGGTACTTGCATCGCCTCATACCCAGCCCCTCGGACATCGTGACGTGCTGCGGGCGGCGCTGCTGCGCTCGGGGCATCCGGTGGTGATGATCCCACCGGAGTGGTCGGGTGCCTTCGGCCAGCGTCTGCTCCTCGGCTGGGAGGATGTGGCGCCTCTGCGCCGGGCGATCGTTGCCTTTACCCCCTTCCTGTCGTCGGCGAGCCATGTCGAGGTCGTGGCCGTCAATCAGGAGGAACCGGCCCTTGATGCTGCCCGCGGTGTCCTCGAGTCCATTGCGCCCCATGCGGTTTATCGCCGGGTCGATGGCGAGGGGCGCAGGACGTCGGATGTGCTGCTGGACGAGGCGCGCAAGATTGCTGCGGATGGCATCGTGATGGGTGCCTTCCGGCGCGGCGAAATCCTCAACTGGCTGATTCCGGGGACGTCGAGCCGGCTCATCCAGGACAGCTTCGTGCCGCTGCTGATGAGTTCGTAACGGTGTGGCTTAGATCCAGCCGAGGCCGCGGGCCAGCATATTGATCGCGACCAGCACGATCACCGGAACGAACAGCTTCTTGAGCCAGACATTGGAGACGCGTGACAGCGACTTGGCCCCGATCGTGGCGCCCGCAAGGACGCCAAGAGCGACCGGTGCTGCAATCACCGGATCGATGGCACCGCGCTGAAAGAAGATGCCGGCAGAGGCGGCAGCAGTCACGCCGATCATGAAATTGCTGGTGGTGGTGGAGACCTTCATGGGAAGGCGCATCGCCGTGTCCAGGGCCAGAACCTTGAAGGTGCCACTGCCAATGCCGAGCAGGCCCGAGACCAGACCGGCGATATACATCATGCTGAAGCCCCAGCGCACATGCGCGACGTTGTAGGCAACGTCCTGCTGGGTGCGCATATCGGGATAGCTCGAGGGAAGATGGAGCGGTTCGGCCCATTTGTGATTGACGACACCGACCGGCAGTTCCTCGCCCAGCCGCATGATGAGGGGGGCAGCCGAGATCAGCAGGACGACGCCAAAGACAATGAAGAGGATCGACGCGTTGAGCACGGTGCTGAGCAGCGCACCGCAGATGGCGCCAAGGGTGGTCGCCACTTCCAGAAACATGCCCACCCGCAGATTGGTCATGCGGTCCTTGACGTAGGCGGCCGCCGCACCCGACGAGGTGGCAATGACCGA
>JAGWRJ010000170.1 GCA_028869725.1 Alphaproteobacteria bacterium
AGAATGGGTTCTATGATCGACCATTCGAAATCCGAAAGTTCGTAGCGGCGCTGGTGCATCAGGGCTCCTCCATCCAGGAGCTTGAATCACTGTTCGCTACGGATGGGAATGCCTTTTATGAGTTTGTGACCTAGACCCCGGTCGTGGTTTTGAAAATGCACATGATCCGCATCCTTTCCCGGATGGGCTGATCTTGGCGTCATACCTGCCGCCGTCGGGATCTCCCGGCGGTCGGGCATTTTTACCCTTATCCGGAAGGGCGCGCAGTGACCCCGCTGACTGCAGAACGCGATGTGTGCCAATGCTGGTCCAGCCACTCGCGCATGATGCCGATACCGCTTGGATCAATCCTATAGATGCGGCGCGTACCTTGAACGCAGTCGCAGACAAGTCCGGCGTCCTTCAGCACCCGCAGATGTTGCGATACCGCCGGTCTGCTCACGGGAAGGCCGCGGGCGAGCTCGCATACTGGTGCGGGCCTCGTTCCCAGACACTCAAAGATCTTGCGCCGCGTCGGATCGGCCAGTGCGGCAAGAATTTTGCCTGCGCACTCGGATTGGTAAGTCATTACTAACCGTAAGTAATGACTTACCAACGTGTCAAGAAGTTTAAAGCTGTCGGCGCGCGCACTCTGGGTTAGCGTCGCGCGAGCAGTCCATTTTGCGAGTCACCATGTCCCGAATTGCTGTCTTGTTGAGTGCCGCATTTCTGGCTGCGGCCGGCGCATCCGCCGCTGCCGTGGCCGGTCAAGCAACTGTGTTTGATCAGGTCGGAGCGATCACCTCCCGCACCGCGCTGGCTGCCGACCGCCCGGTGGAGGCACGGCATGCCATGGTCGTGACCGCCCAGCACTATGCCACGGAGGCGGGACTCGAGATCCTGAAGAAGGGGGGTAACGCCATCGATGCCGCGGTCGCGGTAGGCTATGCCCTTGCGGTCGTGGATCCGTGCTGCGGCAATCTCGGCGGCGGCGGCTTTATGACCGTTCATCTCGCCAGTGGGCGGAACCTGTTTCTGGATTTCCGTGAAAAGGCGCCACTTAAAGCGACACCCACATTGTATCAGGATGCCCAGGGCAATGTGGTTCCAGGCCTCAGCACCAAGTCCTGGCTGTCGATCGGCGTCCCCGGTACCGTCATGGGGCTCAATGAAGCTCTGGCACGCTACGGCACCATGAGCCGGGCCGAGGTGATGGCACCGGCGATCCGCCTGGCGCGGGAGGGCTTCAGGCTTTCGCCCGCGGACGTAAAACGCCTCGAAAGCCATACCGCGGTCTTTGCCAAAGAACCGAATGTGGCTGCAATTTTTCTAAATCACGGCAAACCCTACAGGGTCGGCGAGGTACTCAAGCAGCCGCAGCTGGCCCATACGCTTGAGCTGATCGCCAAGGATGGTGATGCGGTGTATTACAAGGGACCGATCGCGCATGCGATCGTGGCCGCCAGCAAGACACATGGTGGTATTCTCAGTCTGCGGGACTTCGCGGATTACACGGTGAACTGGGAGAAGCCCGTAAGCTGCGACTACCGGGGCTATACGATCGAGTCGGCGCCACCACCGAGCTCTGGTGGCACCACGATGTGCGAGATCCTGCAGATCATCAAACCCTATCCATTTTCCAAGTGGGGCTATGCGTCGGTCAAGGCGACTCACTACCTCGTGGAAGCGGAACGGCGTGCCTTCGCGGACCGCAATTCTGAGCTGGGTGATCCTGCCTTCGTGCACAATCCGGTTGCCGAGCTCATTTCGCCTGCACATGCTGCGAAACTGAGAGCCAGCATAAAGCCGGACGCAGCCACGCCATCCTCCGCGATCAAGGGGGGCAGGGGGCCGGATGAAGGTACGCACACCACGCATTTCTCGGTGGTCGATGCCAAAGGGAATGCGGTGTCTACGACCTACACACTGAATTTTCTGTTCGGCAACGGCAAGATCGCAGGAGATACCGGATTTTTCCTGAACGACGAGATGGACGATTTTACCTCTAAACCCGGCGTACCCAACGGCTACGGGCTGGTGCAGGGCAAGGCCAATGAGATCGAACCTGGCAAGAGACCCTTGAGTTCGATGACGCCAACAATCGTTCTGCATAATGGCCATCTCTTCATGGTCACCGGAAGTCCGGGGGGGTCGACCATCATTTCGACTGTGCTGGAAAGTATTCTCAACGTGATCGACTTCCACATGAACATGAAACAGGCGGTCGATGCCCCGCGGGTGCATCAGCAGTGGCTGCCGGACGTCGTCTTCGTGGAGCCCGGTTATCTGACTGCAGCCACGCGTCCGGTCCTCAACAAGATGGGGTATCGTTTCCGCGTCGTGCCCTCGATCGGGGCCGATGAGGCGATCCTCAGGTCGCCGCGCACGGGTTTGCTTGAAGGCGCCAATGATGCGCGCCGTCGGACAGGTCTTGCGGCAGGGTATTGAACGGACTTGAAGCCTGCATCTGGCTGGGAGACAGTCGCGCAAGGAAAATCGTGTGGAGATGTTGTATGGCGATCAAATATGACGAACTGATGCAGACGAGTGTCCGCGGACTTAAAGCTTCCTATGGCGACCGTGAGACTATGCTCTATGCCCTGGGGATCGGGTTTGGCCGCGATCCCCTGAACGAAGCAGAACTGCCCTTCGTATACGAGAATGGTTTGAAGGCAGTTCCGACCATGGCGACTGTCATCGGCTGGGGTGCCAGCGGCGTAATGAGCAAGTCGGGCATCAACTATCTTATGGTAGTCCACGGCGAGCAGAGGCTGACGCTGCACAAGCCGCTTCCCACCACGGCGGATGTCGAGATGGACGAGCGTGTGGTCGGTATCTGGGATAAGGGCGAAGGCAAAGGTGCGATTTTGGTCACCGAGCGCAGCATACGTCAGGCGGGTAGTGCAGAGCCCCTCTGCACCCTCATGTCCACGATATTTGCGCGTGGCGATGGCGGCTTTGGCGGTCCCAAGGATGGAGCTCCGTCTCCGCATGCCCTTCCCGAACGGGCGCCGGATGTGGTGCACGCTTGTGACACAAGGGCAGACCAGGCCCTGCTGTATGCGCTCTCAGGTGATCGCAATCCGCTTCACCGCGATCCCCAATTTGCCAAAATGGCCGGCTTCCCGCGTCCGATCCTGCATGGACTTTGCACCTATGGCACGGCCTGCAGGGCAGTGCTGTCGGCCATCTGCAACTACGATGCGGCTAAAATAACAGGCTTTGACGTGCGCTTCTCGGCTCCAGTATTTCCTGGCGAAACCATCGTCACTGAAATGTGGCGGGATGGCGCAGTGATCTCCTTCCGCGCAAAGGTGAAGGAACGTGACGTCGTCGTCCTCAATAATGGCAAATGCACGCTTGGAAGTTGACGAAGAGCCACTTTCCCGGGCCGAAGGTCTTTTGGCCGAAGGACGCTTTGCCGAAGTCCGAGACGCGCTGACCACGCTCCTGGCAGAAGGCCGTAGCGGGCTGATGACGCGAATGCTGCTGGCGCGGGCCCTACTCGGCATGGGCGAGCGTGAAAAGGCGTTGGAAATGGCCAAAGATACCGCGCAGATATATCCTGGCATCGCTGCGGCAGCGTTGTCCCTGGGCGAGACATTGCTTGCCGCGGGTAAGCTTCCTCTGGCCATCGCCGAATTCCAGCGGGCTCTGCGCAGTGATCCAGACCTTGTGCAGGCCAGATTTTTGCTTGGCTGTGCCTGGCTCGAGGCTGGCGAAGCCGAGCGGGCCCTGTCGGAATTTGCGCGTTTGCAGGCGTATGAGCCAGCTGATCTGCTCGCTCAAAAAGTCGGCGAAGCACAGACCATGCGTCAGGCGCCCCGGGCCAGTGCGCGCTACGTGCAGCACCTGTTCGATCAGTTCAGCAGTGACTACGACGCCCGCATGCTGGGGTCACTTGCTTATCGCGGCCCTTCCATCCTGCGCGAGCTTTTTGCGCTGGTCGGTGCAGGGCGGGACGGCCTCGACATCCTCGACCTGGGGTGCGGCACAGGCCTTGCCGGTGCAGCGTTTGCGGATGTGGCGGCCCGGCTCGATGGCATCGATCTTTCCCCCCAGATGATCGCGAAGGCTCGCGCGCGCGGTCTATACGCCGACCTGGCCGTCGCCGATATCGAGAGCTTTCTGGCTTCGGACGGGCGTACCTACGACCTCATTTTGGCCGCTGACACGCTGGTTTATCTGGGAGATCTGACGCCTACCCTTGTCGGTGTACGCGGTCGGCTCAAGCCGGGCGGCTTCTTCCTGTTCACGGTTGAGAAGGCTGAAGGAGATGGCTTTGAGCTTGGTCCCAAGCGGCGCTGGCGACATGCAGAGGACTATTTGCGTGCCGCCGCTGCCGGCGCGGACCTTGATCTTGCCGGCCTGCTTGCGGCGAGCCCGCGTAACGAGGCCAACATGCCTGTCGACGGCTTCGCCGTGGCTCTGTGCCTGCGCTGAAGCCATGGCCGGACGATCGGGGCTTTATTCTCGTGCAAACTATGTGCTTTGATCTGCCCCGTTGGGGCGCGGCGATCCGCGGCCATTCAAGGGCAACAGGAGAAAGAATGGGTAGCTTGGTTAAAAAAACGGCTTTGGCAGCCGCATTTCTTGTCGGCGCGGCCGCGCCGGCGTTTGCCGCCACCTGCAGCGAGCCGGTGCCGCCAGTGATTGCGGTCAACGGCGCGACTGCAACCGTGCAGCAGATGAAGGACGCAATCTCCGATTTCAAGACGTATCAGTCAGCTGCGGATGATTTTCAGAGCTGCATTAGCGCCGAAATCCAGAAGAAGCAGGAAGCAGCCAAAAAATCGGCAGATCATAAGCCGGTCGATCCGGCGATCCTGTCGGCGCTGAATTCGCGCACGGACGCCGTGCAGGCTGAGAAGGAAAAGCTCGGCGGTCAGCTCAATGCGCAGATCATGGCCTTTAAGCAGGCCCATCCTAGCAAGTAAGCCGCGATAGCTGGTGAATTAGGTCCGCATCATCTTATGGTGCGGACCTGCCTACCGGCACTGCGAATCAAGCTATGCTTGATAAATGGTAACCTCCAGCCCGACTGCTGCGTCTCGCAGGGAACGGCGTGCTCGCGCGCGCGAATCCGTCCGCGCGGCAATACTTGCGGCTGCGCGCC
>JAGWRJ010000171.1 GCA_028869725.1 Alphaproteobacteria bacterium
GGCATCCACCACCTCAAGCATAAGCCTAGCTCGATTTTCGCGACTGCCGCCGTATATGTCGCTACGGTGATTGGTACGATCCTGCAAAAACTGATCCAGCAGATAGCCATTGGCTCCATGCAGCTCGACACCATCAAACCCCGCAGCCTTGGCATTTGCGGCACCCTTACGATAGGCCGCGATAACGAGTGGAAGCTCCTCGGTCTCCAGCGCACGAGGAATTTCGTAGTTCTTTTGAGGCCGCAAAAGACTGACGTGACCTGCAGGGCGGATCGCACTGGGTGCAACGGGAAGTGTTCCATTGAGATACGAAGGATCCGAGATACGGCCAACATGCCACAATTGAAGAAATATGCGTCCGCCGGCCTCATGCACCGCACGAGTGACGTCTGACCATCCCGACGTCTGTTCGTCAGACCAGATCCCAGGCGTAGCGGGATAGCCCACTCCCATGGGGTCAACCGATGTGGCCTCCGACAGAATAAGGCCAGCGGATGCACGTTGCCGGTAGTACTCCACCATTATAGGTGTCGGTACACGACCATCTGGCGTAGCACGGCAACGGGTAAGGGGGGCCATGATGATTCGGTTTGGTAACTCGACTGCACCCAATTTCAAAGGATCGAACAATGTGGTCATAGAAAATCCATTTAATGGTGTTTCAGGAGCACAACTAGGTAATCCAAATGCCGTCGACAAGCCGGCATGGGAAATTGCATTCAGCCATCACATCTATTTTGGTGTCGGCTCATCTCAGGCGGCTAATTGCATCCCTCAGCCGGTCGGCCAGCCGGGCTGCATCCGCCCGACGTTCCCGCTGCTCCGCAAGAACATCGTCCGGAGCGCGACTAACGAATTGTGGATTGCCGAGCTTCTCGTCAAGGCGGGTCACTTCATCCTGCGCCTTTTTCAGTTCCCGTTCCAACCGCGTCCGTTCCTTGTTCACATCAATTACCTCGCCAAGCGGCAAGCCGGCCAGCGCTTCACCTATGACAAATTGCGCAGACGCAGGTGGTAACTCATCACTGGCGCGTACGGACGACAGCCGCGCCAGGGTGACAATGGTATCCTTATGACGCTCCAATCGAGCCAACGTTTCGACCTGAGCGCCTTTCAACAGCAGTGAGACGCGAGCAGCTGCCGGTACATTCATCTCCGCGCGAACCGAACGCACCCCCGAAATTATGTCGATCACCCACTGCATCTCCAGTTTCGCCTCAGCAGAATCAGCAGGAAGAGAAATCGTTGGCCATGCGGCTTCTATCAAAAGGCCTTCTCGAGGCGCAGCGTGTTCTGCCGTTCGTGCCCAGAGCTCCTCTGTAATAAATGGCATGAAGGGGTGAAGTAGTTTCAAAATTTGATCACGAACAAATGCTGCCGTAGCCCGAGTTTCCAGGCGGGCATCGCGCGCTTCAACGCTAGCCTCGCCGTCGCCGCCCGACAGAAGTGGCTTGGCAATCTCCAGATACCAGTCACAGAACAGGTCCCAAACAAAGTGATACGCCACCTGCGCGGCATCGTTAAATCGCAGAGCCTCAAGGTTTGTGGTGATAGTATCTACCACGCTGCGGGTTTCAGAAATAATCCACTTATTCAGCATCAGTCTAACGCGTGATGGATCAAACTCTGACAGCGTGACGCATTCATTCATCTCACAAAATCTGGCGGCATTCCAAAGCTTAGTGGCGAAGTTCCGATTAACTTCAACTCGACTGGGCCCAATGCGCATGTCGCGCCCCTGCCCGGCTGCAAGTGCCAATGTAAAGCGCAATGCATCTGCGCCATACTGATCGATCAGTTCCAGCGGATCTACAACATTTCCTTTGGTCTTAGACATCTTCACGCCCTTTTCATCCAGGACGCGGGTATGAATGAACACCGTTCGGAACGGCACCTCCCCCATGAAGTGCAATCCCATCATCATCATCCGGGCGACCCAGAAAAAGATGATGTCGAAACCTGTGACCAAAACATTCGTAGGATAATAGCGAGCAAGTTCAGCGGTTTCTTCTGGCCAGCCAAGTGTTGAGAACGGCCAGAGAGCAGAGGAAAACCAGGTGTCGAGCACATCCGGATCTCTGGTCAGAACTTTTCCAGCTGCCTGTTCACGTGCCGCTGCCTCTGTTTCAGCGACATAGACTCGTCCATCTTCATCGTACCACGCTGGAATCTGATGACCCCACCATAGCTGCCGCGAAATGCACCAAGGCTGTATATTTCTGAGCCAATGGAAGTATACGTTGGCCCAATTATCTGGCACGAAACGAGTCCGGCCATCCTCAACAGCCTCGATAGCCCGCCGCGCCAATGGCAGGACGTTGAGATACCACTGCTCTGTTAGCAATGGTTCTAAAACTACTGTCTTGGTTTTTTCATCATGAGGCACGGCATGGGTAATCGGTTCCACACGATCCACCAAATCCAGCGCCTCAAGGTCTTCTAATAACTTCTTGCGCGCTTCAAAACGATCCAAGCCTCGATACATCTCCGGCACGGTATCGTTCAGGGTCGCGTCTTTGTTAAAGATGTTCAGGAGTGGCAAATTGTTACGCTTGCCGACCTCGAAGTCATTAAAATCGTGCCCCGGTGTAATTTTGACGGCACCCGTGCCCTTTTCCGGATTTGAGTGGGCGTCCGCGATGATCGGAATAAGACGATTGGTAAGCGGCAAACGAACTTGCTTTCCAACCAAATCGCGATACCGCTCATCGTCTGGATGAACAGCGACGGCTGTATCTCCGAGCATGGTTTCTGGCCGAGTTGTAGCAACTACAATAAAGCGCCCTGGCTCGTCAGCAATCGGGTATTTCAGATACCAGAGATGCCCCTTCATCTCGATGTTTTCGACTTCTAGATCACTGACCGCGGTCTGAAGCCTGGGATCCCAATTCACCAGACGCTTATCTTTGTAGATCAAGCCTTGTTGGTACAGGTCTATGAACACTTTTGTCACGGCTCGAGAAAGACCTTCGTCCATCGTAAACCGTTCGCGCGTCCAATCCGCCGACGCGCCGAGCTTACGCAGCTGATTGCTGATGGCACCTCCGCTTTCAGCCTTCCATGCCCAGACGCGCTCAATGAATGCTTCCCGCCCCATCTGCGTTCGGCTTTGCTGCCGTTCCGTCAATTGACGCTCCACCACGAGCTGTGTCGCTATGCCCGCGTGATCCATTCCAGGTTGCCACAGCACATCTTTGCCGCGCATGCGCTCAAATCGCGCAAGTGTGTCTTGCAGAGTGTTGTTGAGTGCGTGGCCGATGTGCAGCCTACCGGTGACATTGGGCGGAGGGATAACAATGCAGAATGGTTCGGCCTGAGGCCTCCGTCCGCAGCGAAAGGCGCCGGATGCCTCCCAGGCTGCATAAATGCGATCCTCGACCTCTTGCGGGTGGAATGTCTTGTCGAGCATGAAATCCTCGTTCGGCAGAGCAGATTGAAGTGACGTTCCCAGTCGTTCACGTCAAGGGTCACAACGAAAAAGGGGCGGAACCTATGGCTCCACCCCCTGTGTGATCAAGATCTAAGGTCGGGATCAGCGGCCGGTGCGAGCCTTGGATCTAGCAATTTCCTCGCGTACCGCGTTGGCCAAAAGATCCGGTAGATGTCTATCCAGGAGCTCGGCGAGTGCCGGTTGGATACGCCGGATGAGCTCATCTGCGTTTTGGTTTAGCCAGTCCCGCAAAATCGGGTCAAACGCCTCGCGAACGGCCTTTTCGAAGGCTCCTGCCAGTGTTGGCCCCTCCAGCGCCTGAGCGGCGGAAACGGCAGCCGGCGTCTCGGGAGCCGCGGTCGCGGCCTCAATAGTGTTGAGAGCCTCGTCAAACGCGGAGCGGGCCTGTGCGCGGAACAGGCCTTGGTCTGAACCACTTTCAGCCGCCTCCCTTCGGGGGCTCGAGGAGGGAGGTACGGCCACCTCTTCGTCCTGGAAGACGACTTCATCATGCGGGACCACCTCCGGAGCTTTGGTCTTTGGGGGAGGAGGCGTAACCACAGCGGCCGGCGGCTCTTCCGCGACCTCGTCCGTTAGATCCAGCACATCCTCCTCATCCTGCAGCTGCGGTGGCGACGGCGGTACTGCAAGCTTAGGTTCAGGACGTGCCACCGCGACAGGCTCAGCTTCCGGAGCAGGCGTTGCGGCCGGCTCCGCGTCAGTAGCGTCCTCCGAGATGATCTTGCGGATGGAGGCAAGAATCTCCTCCATCGTGGGTTCATGCTGA
>JAGWRJ010000172.1 GCA_028869725.1 Alphaproteobacteria bacterium
GCCACGGTCTGAACTGTTGAGTGTCCAGACCGCTTGATGTCAGGCAGATGCCAGATTGCTGCGCCGGCGGCCATACAGCAGATAGACCACAAGCCCGAGCGCGTTCCAAAACAGGAACCACCATTTTGTGAAGGCGGGCAAACCGGTAAAGAAGAGGTAGAGACAGCCAACGATACAAATGGGTGCGATAATCCACACCATTGGCGTGCGAAAGGCGCGGTCGCGGTTTGGCTCGCGCACCCGTAGGATGAGTACGCAGACCGATACTGCGACAAAGGCACAGAGGGTTCCGGCATTGGCCAGCAGTGCGATCTCATCAAGGCGTAGTGTTGCAGCCATGGCGGCGACAACCATACCCGTAAGAACTGTCATGAGAACCGGAGTGCCGCGCTTGCGGCTAACCTTGGCCAAGGAACTTGGCAAAAGGCCATCGCGCGCCATAACGAAGAATATACGGCTCTGACCATACATCAATACCAGAATGACTGTCGGTAGGGCTACGATAGCTGCCGCCGCGACCAGCTCCGCAAATGCGGGGTGCTTTAGCAGGATTAGTATATACACGAGCGGTGCTGCGGACTTGGAGAAGTCGGCATAGTAGGAGGCGCCCAGCGCCGCGGCTGCCACCAGCACGTAGATCGTCGTGCACAACACCATCGAGCCGACGATACCAATGGTAAGGTTCCGCCCAGGATCCTTGGTCTCTTCCGCTGCTGTCGATACGGCGTCAAATCCATAGAATGCGAAGAAAATGAGTGCTGCAGCAGCTAGTGCGCCTCGTTTAACACCGTCAGCATCGACATGGGCACCAAACCCAAACGGAGCAAATGGATGAAAATTTGCAGCATTGAATGCCTGTCCGGCCAACAGCACAAAAACAACGAGTGCACTTAGCTTGATTACTACGAGGACTATATTGACCGTTGCGCTCTCGCGCGTACCTACGATCAGCATGAAAGTCACAAGCGCTGATATTATGATCGCGGGAAGGTCAACGATACCGCCGCTCATTATGCCGTGCAGCAGCGCATTTGGTACTGGCCAGCCTGCTGCATGAATAAATTCCGAGACGTGCGCTGACCAGCCGACAGCAACTGCTGAAGCTGCCACTGTGTACTCAAGGACGAGACTCCAACCCACGATCCAGGCAACGACTTCACCAAGGGCGACGTAAGAATAGGTGTAGGCGCTGCCTGAAGCAGGGATCATAGTAGCCATTTCTGCGTAGCAAAAGGCAGCACATGCGCAGAGTAGGCCGCATCCTAGGAAGGATAGGATGACTGCTGGACCTGCAAGTCCGGCACCAATACCGGTCAGCGTGTAAATGCCCGTCCCGACAATTGCGCCTACGCCCATCGCAACCAGATGCGGCCAGGTTAATGTAGGTTTGAGTCGGGTAGTTGCGTCGAAATGCGCAGCCGCGTTTATCGGCTTGGTGCGCGTCAGAAATGTCATGAACGCCCTCTTGAATTGACTTACCAGCGCACCCCGGCGCGCGGACCAGCTGTATCATACAAGCCCCAGATATCCGGTAAATTCAACAATATGGGAACGTCGAACGGGCCCATTGACGCTATTGTGCACCGATGTGGGCTGTGGTTGCTGGGCTGGAAGCCCTGTCGGGGCGTTGGGGGCGTCGCTCAGTCCATGCGGGGCCATTCGGAGGCTGACCCGGTCAGACGTCATTGTGAGGCACTTCAACGCCCGGACAATGCAGGCCGTCCACGCCGAAGCCGGAGAGGCGGGAATCTGCTGACAAGTAAGTATGGCCTGGTGCTAAGGCGCGTAGAGATCTTGAGTCGCCCAGATTTCACGCTGAAGGGCGCCTGGCTGGTTTGGTGTTCCTAGGCGGCCGGCGATCGAAAGGAGCGCCGGCGTATTTAAAATCGTGACGAGCCCGTCTTCGGTACGAATCACCTTGTCCCGCCGCAGATGTTGCATCGTACGATTCATGTGCACCGTCGATAGGCCCACGGCTTCTGCTAGGATCTCTTGGGTGAGAGGTAAGGTGAAGCTGCCTTCCGGCGCGAGGCCGCTCAATCGCAGTCTCCCATAGAACTCAAGCAGAAGGTGACCGACGCGTTCATATGCGGTTTGTCGCCCGTTGCGGACGATCTGTTGCAGAACGCGGATCTCGATCTGCTGCTCCTGCGTACGGCAAATTTCTGCAAGAACCGGCCAACGTGGATTGGCATCCTGGATGTTGCGTAAAAGGTCGCCAGCAGGTGCGCACTCAGATCGGGTAAGGCTTATATAGGCCGCTGCGGCCTTTGCGCCGGGCCGCGATGAGAAGGCGACGAGGTCTCCTGGCAGGTAGAAATCCAGAATTTGCCGGCGACCATCAGGAAGGCGGGTCGCCCGACACACCCAGCCAGAAGCAACGAGCCACGGGGTGTCCAGAAGCGCCCCGGCCGACAGGATTTCGCTTCCTGCCGCGAAGGGGGTGAGCCGTCCGATTAGTGTTCGCAGCGCCTCGGCCTCCGTCTGGGGAAGTGACGCGTAGGCTGAAAAGTAGGTGAGCACGGCCAACCTGGGGTTGGCGGCGCTGGAGCGGGATTTGTTCGCAGGCACGAGGTCGTGTCCTCCCGAGGCAGCGTTACGACCGCCAGACGCCTGCCGGGTGTCCATGCAGGTGTCGGTTGTGGCGCCGACATGCCTCTTACTTACTTTCTGTCTGGCCGAGGATGACAAAATTGTGCTCCGTGGCTGCCGCTGACTCAAGGCGCAAGGTCGTGCTTAGTTCCCGGAGGATGGCGACGAAGACAACCTGTAGACTGGGATAAGCGTCACAGCGCCGTCCGGAGGCTCCCTGGAGTACGGCTTGCCGGACATGGCCGGAATCTAAGGACCGGACGTACGCGCAGCGCCGCAGCGTGGCTGGCCCGTCGGTGCATTTGGGTTGGTGCACACATGGTGTCCCGCGTCAGGGGGGCGCAGCGCCTTTGTGTCCATTGATCGCGGGCGCGTTACCCGGTTTTACGGGGACATTCGTCGCTGGCAGCCGACACCATACGCCTACCGCGTCAAGGCACCCTGTTCCGCTTAAGTATGTTCGCTTGCGTCTGAGCAGTGGTCCGCGCTGCGCACGGACCCGTGCCGGCGGGCACATGAGCCAGCTCCGGGCGGAACGCGCGGCTTCTGCGGCTTCCCTGGCAGCGCCAGTCAGGTGCGTCATTGGCCGGCGTAGAACACATCGCGGGTCATGCCGTGGCGCTCCATCTCCTCTGCGGAAGAGAAGCGGAAATGCTGCAGCGCAATGCCGGATGGGCCGGTCTGCTCCTGCCCATCTACGTGCACTCTGAAAGAGAGGGCCGCGACCTTCGCCAGCCTTCCGCGTCTAAAGCAACAGGAGGACAAAATAGTTGCAAATGAAACTAATTGAGCGCTAACCTCGCCTAGATCCAAAGGAGACCTGTCATGACCCAGCTTTGGGAAAACCCGATCGGTACCGATGGCTTTGAATTTGTGGAATACACCGCTCCCGATGTCGGACAGCTACACCGATATTTTGAACAGATGGGCTTTCGCGCGGTTGCACGGCATCGTTCCAAAGATGTCACCCTTTATCGTCAAGGCCAGGCAAATTTCATCGTCAACGCAGAACCTGGCAGTCATGGCGCGCGGTTCGCTCAGGCCCACGGGCCGTCAGCGTGCGCCATGGCATTCCGTGTAAAGGATGCGCCACGCGCATATCGCACATTGCTTGAGCTCGGTGCAAAGCCCTTCTCAAACCAGGTCGGGCCGATGGAGCTCAATATTCCTGCGATTGAAGGAATTGGGGGGAGTGTCATCTATCTTGTTGACCGTTATGACGAACACTCGATCTATGATGTCGACTTCATCCCCACGGATCCATCGAAAGGCTTTGTAAACGAAGGCGCAGGAATTACCTATATCGATCACGTCACCCACAATGTCTTCCGCGGCAATATGGACAAGTGGGCTGGCTTCTACGAAAAGCTGTTTAATTTCCGTGAGATCCGGTACTTCGACATAGAAGGAAAGTTGACCGGATTGAAATCACGCGCAATGACCAGTCCGGACGGAAAAATTCGTATTCCAATCAACGAGAGTTCTGACGACAATTCTCAGATCGCTGAATATCTGAAGGACTATAAAGGGGAGGGTATTCAGCATATCGCGCTCGGTACGAGCGACATTTATCGCACCGTCGAGATGATGAAGTCGAATAATGTACCGTTCCAGGATACTCCCGATACGTACTACGAACGCCTCGATAATCGAATCAAGGGGCATGGCGAAGATGTCGATCGTTTGAAGAAATTGCGCATACTCCTGGATGGCGCGCCAACCGCGGGCCAGGGATTATTGCTGCAAATATTTACCCAGAACGCCATTGGCCCGATTTTCTTTGAAGTGATTCAAAGAAAGGGTAACGAAGGGTTCGGTGAAGGTAATTTTCAGGCATTGTTCGAGTCAATCGAATTGGATCAGATCCGGCGCGGCGTTCTGAAAGATCCTAATGAGGCGAGGCTGTCATGAGCCATCGCAACTGGATCGAATTGCCTCGAAAAGAGGGGCAGACATCACGCCAGGCTCACTGCGATCTTCCGGAAGGAAGCTACGAGCGGGAAATCGGACGAGATGGTTTTTTTGGTCCGGCAACGCATGTCTATCATGCGCACCCACCGACAAGCTGGAGCAAATTTGAAGGTCCACTTCGGCCGCGCGCCTTTGACGCC
The DNA here is from genome assembly GCA_028869725.1 of Alphaproteobacteria bacterium. Taxonomy (GTDB): domain Bacteria; phylum Pseudomonadota; class Alphaproteobacteria; order Micropepsales; family Micropepsaceae; genus Rhizomicrobium. The sequence goes on from JAGWRJ010000172.1 coordinate 4,704, forward strand.
ATAGCGGTGGCCCAGGAGGTGTCTGATCCGTTTGATGCAGCTCCGCTGCTTACTAATGCGCATCTTAAGCTTCACATTTGGTCCATCCATACTCCGATGCAGCATCTGGCCCGTAATGCAGACGGGGACGAGTTGCTCTTTATTCATTCTGGAGAAGGCGCACTGTTCTGTGATTTCGGCCACCTTACGTATAAGGAGGGCGACTATCTCCTGCTGCCGCGTGGAACGATGTGGCGTCTTTCACCAAAGTCCCAAACTGTTGCGCTGCGTATCGAAGCAACCAACGGTGCCTATAAACTGCCGGAGCGGGGAATTTTGGGTCCTCATGCGATCTTCGACCCCGCTGCCCTTGAGATCCCTGAACTGGATGATGCCTTCAGGGAACAGCAGGGTGAAAGCGAGTGGCGTGTCCGAGTAAAGCGTCGTGACGCGATTTCCACCATTACCTATCCCTTCAACCCCCTGGATGCGATCGGCTGGAAAGGGAATCTTTCAGTACTCAAGCTTAATTGGCGAGACATCCGGCCGGTCATGAGTCACCGCTACCATATACCGCCCAGTGTACATTCCACGTTTGTAGCTGATCGGTTCGTGGTTTGCACCTTCGTGCCCCGTCCGATTGAAAGTGACCCGGGGGCGCTTAAGGTTCCCTTCTATCACTCCAATGAAGACTATGATGAAGCAATATTTTATCATGCAGGGGAGTTTTTCAGCCGGGATAACATCCGACCTGGAATGATGACGTTTCATCCTTGTGGCTTTACACATGGCCCTCACCCCAAGGCATTTGCAGCCGGAGCGAAGGCCGCAAAGACCTCGACGGACGAAGTTGCAGTGATGATTGACGCTCGTGATGGACTGGACGTGTCACTGGGAGCCAGTGGCAATGAAGTCAAGGATTACGCTGAGAGCTGGATTCTGAAATGAAACTTGCTTCACTGAAACACGGTCGAGATGGCCAGCTTGTAGTTGTGTCCAACGATTTGAGTCACTGCGTCGCTGTCCCGCATATCGCCATGACGTTGCAGTCAGCGTTAGATAACTGGCATGAATGTGCGCCTCGGCTGATGCGCGTCTATGAATTGCTGAATGAAGGTGCAGCCGATGGTGCACGCCCGTTTGAAGCGGAGAGCTGTGCTGCACCCCTGCCAAGGGCGTATCAGTGGGCCGATGGATCCGCTTACGTCACGCATGTAGAACTTGTGCGACGTGCTCGTGGTGCGGAAATGCCGGACAGCTTCTGGAGCGATCCGCTGATGTATCAAGGGGGCTCGGACGGCTTTATTGGGGCTTCGGATCCAATTGTAATCGAAAGCGAAGAATTTGGTGTCGACTTCGAGGGCGAAGTCGCGGTGATCACGGATGACGTGCCTATGGCCGTTAGCCACAGTCATGCAGAAAAGCACATCAAACTTCTGATGCTGGTCAATGATGTATCCCTGAGGAACCTGATACCAGGCGAGCTTGCAAAGGGGTTTGGCTTTTTCCAGTCCAAGCCTGCTACGTCCTTTTCGCCGGTGGCCGTTACACCCGATGAGCTTGGTGAGGCATGGGACGGTGGCAAGGTGCACCTGCCGCTGCATATCACTTATAACAATCTACACTTTGGTGCCCCAAACGCGGGCGAAGACATGACCTTCGATTTTCGGCAGTTGATTGCTCATGCCGCCAAAACACGGTTTCTGGGTGCGGGATCAATCATCGGTGCCGGAACTGTGTCAAACAAGGACGCGAGCCGCGGATCCGCTTGCCTGGCTGAGCGACGGATGCTGGAAATCATCTCCGATGGAAAGCCTAAAACGCCCTTTATGCGTTTTGGTGATCGTGTACGGATCGAGATGTTCGATCTGGCAGGGCGAACGATCTTTGGCGCGATCGACCAAGTCGTATCCCAATACAAGGGGATTTAGGATGTCGATTACGCTGTATACGTATTTTCGTTCGTCTGCCGCATTCAGGGTGCGGATTGCTCTGGCCCTGAAGGGATTGAGCCACGACGACATATATGTGCATTTGCGCAAGAACGAGCAGATGTCCAAGGAATTTCGTGACGTCAATCCCCAAGGTTTTGTGCCGGCACTAATACACAATGGGCACTCGATCTCCCAGTCTCTAGCAATTATTGAATATCTCGACGAAGTGTTTCCTGACCCGCCATTGTTGCCAGTGGATCCGCTTTCAAGGGCACGCGTCCGACAGCTGGCATGCGTGGTCGCTTGCGATATTCACCCGATCAATAATCTGCGGGTACGCCGGTTTCTTTTGCATGAGTTTGGAAAAAGTGAGAATGAAGTAAATGGTTTCATGCGTCATTGGATCGAAGAGGGCTTTGATGCGCTTGAGAGTTTGGTAAGGGATGATCCCCAGACCGGGCGCTTCTGTCATGGAGACCAGCCCACTCTGGCCGACATTTTTTTGATTCCGCAGATAGCCAATGCGCGGGCGTTGGATATTGATATGGAACGCTGGCCAGTGCTGCACGGGATCGAAGAGGCCGCCTACGAGATGGCCGCGTTTGTAACAGCTCAGCCTAAGAGCCAGGCGGATGCAGAATAGGCTGGGTGAAGCTTTAGTCCTTGATGGATTTCTTCCCTATCGTCTGTCCGTGCTGACGAACCACGTCAGCAGCGCACTGGCATCGCGGTACGCTGAAGATTTTTCACTGTCAGCAGCGGAGTGGAGGGTGATGGCAGCCCTAGGGGGCAGCGCTGGACTGTCCGCCAGCGAGGTATGTCTGCGCACTGCAATGGACAAGGTTCAGGTGAGTCGCGCAGTAGCGAACCTGGTCGAGAATGGCCGAGTGGTTCGACGGGCGGACGCGGAGGATGGGCGCGTCACGCGCCTTACGTTGTCGGCTGCGGGGCGTGCGGTATATGATGAAATTGTGCCGCGGGCCAAAGAGTTTGAAGCCCGTCTTGTATCGGTACTGACCAGCGAGGAGCAGGTGGCACTTGACGCTATTCTCAAGAAGTTGACCCGGTCCGTGCTCAGTCTTTGATAAGCAGAAGACTAAGTGCCTTTGGTCCGTGGGCACCCAATTCCAGTGTCTGCTCTATATCCGCGGTGCGTGACGGCCCAGTGATGAAATTAAGGGTCGGCGGCAGTCCGTTGGCCCGCATGCGTACCAGGACATCCTCCATATGGCCGACAATATCCCGGACACGCAGCACAGCTATTTCCAGCCCAGCTCGAAAGTGCCAGCTGGCAGGCGCCGAGGCCGAGGCTGGATATACCAATGTACCTGTTTCGGCTATGGCAACCGGGACAGGGGCGAGCGCGGCGTCGTCCGGACCGGGCGGCGTTGGCAGGAGTTCTCCCTGCCAACCTGAGATGTCCAGAGGGCAGCCGGGCGGCACGTGTAGCCGGGCCGGCAGATTGCGTCCTCGAAGAATGTCAGAGATTGCTGCAGGCAGTTCAGCTGCGCTGGCAAGGAGCCGCACCTCCATTGCCGCGCGTTCAGCCATCGCCACAAAGCGTTGCTGCAGGTCCCCGATCGGGGCCAGGGTATAAGGCGCCGGTGGCAGTCCCGGAGACTGATTGGCGCGCGCTACCGCCCGCAGAATGTCGTCCCGCGCGGTCATGATGTCCTCCACTGCTCAAGGAAGGTCTTGCCCTCCGGCTGCGGAAGATCCCGGACCGCGAACCATCCTCCGGCCAGAGGCAGCGCCCGAATACGTCCGTTCCTAGCCATAAGCTTCAGGAGGCGGCTGCTCAGTCTCGTGGCCAGCCGGTAGAGAGCGGGGCGCTTGGCGGCGAAGGCCCATAATCCAATGCCTGCGCGGTAGGAGAAAGGTGGCAGGCCGGTAGCGTATTCTCGGGCCCGCCAGTATCGCATGATGGTGGGTAGCGGTATTTTTACTGGGCAGACTTCCGCACAGCGCCCGCAGAACGTAGACGC
>JAGWRJ010000173.1 GCA_028869725.1 Alphaproteobacteria bacterium
ATCGGGGGCAGGGCCAAAGCCGGGCCGGCCTACGATTTCGCTGAGCTTCAGGCGTGGCTCAAAGTCCATCGCATAGAGATCACGCATTTCTACCGCATGGCCTCGGCTACTAGCGGTCTCCCGGATGGTGTGCGCCACCGATAGAGTAAAGCTTGAAGGATCGGGATGGGCCGCAATCAGTGCGATCTTCATACTGGTTCCTTCACCAGGCTTTTAAACCAGGAAAGCGCCCCGGAGGCGGATTGTCCAGCTGGTCCGCCCAAACACGGGATCTGCCACCGTCGGCTGGACATTTGGTCCACCCCCGTCACAATGAGTGCGGACGCAGTTGTCAGGAGGCGGCAGGTATCGGCCCATGTGGCCTACAGCCATGAAAGTCCTCGTGGTTCCGACAGGCGCACGCTAGGCCAGCAGGGTGGGTGCGCCCCTGATCTGCGTCAAGAGAGTTGCCAGGAGCGCTGCAGGAACTTTATCGCCAAGGCGATCTGTCTTTGCTAAAAGTTGCAGGTGACCGAGACGAGCATGCCCTCTCCAGATTTGGTGTCGACCTCGCTAAGCGAGGCCGACCACGAGGTACTATTTCGAACCGTTATCAATACTGCCGTCGACGGGATTATCGTGATCGACGAGGCGGGACGGATGCTGCTGTTCAATCGGGCAGCGGAGAACCTCTTCGGGTATACGCCGCCGGAGGTACTGGGCCGCAATGTCGACATGTTGATGCCGGAACCATACCGGTCACGTCATGACTCCTTCCTGCAGCGCTATATGACAACCGGAGAAAAGCGCATCATTGGTATCGGGCGGGAAGTCACAGCCCAGCGCAAGGACGGTTCCACGTTCCCTATGTACCTGTCGGTTGGCGAGGGCCGGGTTAGGGGAATGCGGGTTTTCCTGGGAATCATTCATGATCTGACGGATCGCACCAGCCGGGAGCGGGACTTTCAGGAGCTACAGAACGAATTGCTGCATGCGCTTCGTCTGACCGCGATGGGCCAGCTGACATCGGCACTGGCCCACGAGCTCAATCAGCCGTTAACCGCGGTCATGAACTATTTGAATGCAGCTCGTCGCACCCTCGATGCGGGGGGCGAGCAGGCGATCGGGCGGGTCCGTGAATTCATGGACAAGGCCGTTTCGCAGACGCAGCGCGCCGGCCAGATTATCCGCCGGCTGCGCAATTTCATCGAGAAGCGCGATTCGGACCGCCAGCTGGAAGACCTGAACAGCTGCGTTGAAGAAGCCATAGCCTTGGGACTGGTCGGGGCCCCGGATCGCGATGTACGGATTACGACCGAGCTGGCGAATGATCTGCCGCCTGTGATGATCGACCGGATCCAGCTGCAGCAGGTAATGATCAATCTCATGCGCAATGCTGTCGAAGCCCTTGAGAGCGCCACAGAGCGGAAGATCCTGATCCGTACCCAGCGGCCGGCACCGGATTTTGTTCAGGTCAGCGTTACCGATAGCGGTCCGGGTATTCCTCCGGACATTGTGTCCAACCTCTTCATTCCATTTTCGACAACCAAGGCCAAAGGGCTTGGCATGGGCCTGACGATCTGCAAGGCGATCATCGAAGCTCATAATGGGCGCATCTGGGTAGCCGCCCCAAAGGGTGGAGGCGCCGAGTTCGCGTTTCGTCTTCCGGTGGTCGAGGAGACCCAGGCATGACTGCGCCTGAACCGATGACCGTTTTCGTGGTTGATGACGACGAGGCTGTGCGTAATTCGCTGGCCGCGTTGCTGAGTGCCGAGGGCTATGAGACGGAGACCTTCCCCTCTGCCCGGGCCTTTCTCGACAGCTACGTTCCTTCGGACAACTGCTGTCTCATCGCGGATATCCGCATGCCCGACATGGACGGCCTGCAGCTGCAGGAAGAGCTCAACCGTCGGCAGGCCAATCTGCCCATCATCGTGGTAACCGGACATGGCGACGTACCTCTGGCGGTTCGTGCCATGAAGGCCGGTGCGATCGACTTTCTGGAGAAGCCCTATGATGAAGCTGTGCTCCTCGCCTCTCTAATCCGTTGCGCTCAGGCGGCCAGCTCTACCGCGTCACAGAGCGCCGCAAACCATGAAATCCAGAGCCGGCTCGAACATTTAACAGAGCGTGAACGCCAGGTCCTTCAACTTCTTGCCGCCGGGAAGCCAAACAAAGTCATTGCCTACGAGCTGACGATTTCACCACGTACGGTTGAAATTCACCGTGCCCGCGTAATGGAGAAGATGCGAGCCAGCAGTCTGGCCGAACTGGTTCGTATGGTCGTCGCGATAGGGTCCGGCCCCTAAGCAATCTTACGTATACCCCCCTCCTTCCAACAGCGCATAATAGATGGCTTACGACGCC
>JAGWRJ010000174.1 GCA_028869725.1 Alphaproteobacteria bacterium
GCGTGCGCCTGTCGGAACCACGAGGACTTTCATGGCTGTAGGCCACATGGGCCGATACCTGCCGCCTCCTGACAACTGCGTCCGCACTCATTGTGACGGGGGTGGACCAAATGTCCAGCCGACGGTGGCAGATGCCGTGTTTGGGCGGACCAGCTGGACAACCCGCCTCCAGGGCGCTTTCCTGGTTTAAAAGCCTGGTGAAGGAACCAGTATGAAGATCGCACTGATTGCGGCCCATCCCGATCCTTCAAGCTTTACTCTATCGGTGGCGCGTACCATCCGGGAGACCGCTAGTAGCCGAGGCCATGCGGTAGAAATGCGTGATCTCTATGCGATGGACTTTGAGCCACGCCTGAAGCTCAGCGAAATCGTAGGCCGGCCCGGCTTTGGCCCTGCCCCCGATGTCATTTCCGAACGTGCCCGGCTTGCCGATGCCGGAGCGTTCATCTTCGTATACCCGTTCTGGATCAACGCGGCCCCAGCAATTCTTAAGGGCTATATCGACCGGGTCTTCGGTTTCGGGTTTGCCTTCGGCCCAGGCCCAGGCGCAAATACGCCTTTGCTCACTGATAAAAAGCTTCTTAGCTTCACCTCGTCTGGCGCACCAACAGACTGGGCTGAGAAGACTGGAGCTCTGAATGCGGAGCGCACGATCTTCGAACATCACATCGCGGCTCTCGCGGGACTTACCATACTCGATCACATCCATTTCGGAGGCATCGTACCCGGTATCCGAAGCGACGTGGTGATGCGCCATCTTCAGACGGCGCGCTCGGCAATAGCCGCCCATTTTTGACGATACAGTCACATGGTAGCTGGCATCATGACCGATGCGCAGGACGAGACGATCAGGTTTCTGTCCGCACCTCAAAGCTACGGCGTCGATCTGGTAACAACCGTGCAGACGCACGGCGCCATCGTTTTCCTGGCGGGAAAGCGTGCCTACAAGCTCAAGCGGGCCGTACGCTATCCTTACATGGACTACTCGACCCCTGCGCGCAGAAAATACATGTGCCAGCGTGAAATAGAGGTCAACCGACGGCTGGCACCCACCCTCTATCTAGGCGTCAAGGACATTGTTCAGGGTGACGATCATCAGCTGCATTTTGCACCGCCCGCTTGCGGGCCAGTGGTCGACAGCGTCGTCGAAATGGTTCGTTTCTCTGAAGACGCCATTTTGAGTCGACTCTGCGCTCGTCATGAGGTCGATCTGACGCTGATGCGCACGCTGGCTGGCGAAATTGCGGACTTCCATGACAAAGCAGAACCTGCCCCGATGGTTGACTTCGCCTTGGCTACACGAGGTGTCGTCGAGGAAAATGCCATGCTGCTCAAAGCAGCTGGCTGCTTCGAAGAACAAGATCTGGAGAACTATGTGCAGTCACTGTGGCGCACATTCCGCGGCGCTGACCCACTTCTGAAGACGCGCAACCGATCGGGCATCATTCGCAGGTGTCATGGTGATCTGCACTTGAATAATATCGTCGTCATAGACGACAAACCGGTTCTGTTTGATGCGATCGAGTTCAATGATAGTTATGTCTTCATCGATCCTCTCTATGATATCGGCTTTCTTGTCATGGACCTGGAACGCATAGGTGAGCGCGCACTCGCACACGCTCTGTTCAATCGCTATTGCGAGCTGCGCCCCGATGATGAGGGCCTCTCACTCCTGCCGCTTTATCTGTCCCTGCGTGCCGCGATCCGTGCCCATGTCGCGGTTTCCCGCAGTGCCTCTGGGGACAGCACCGCTCTGGACGAAGCCCGGCGCTGTTTCGACCTCGCCCGCGACTTCCTTGCCCCGCCACCACCTCGGCTGATTGCCATCGGGGGCTTCTCGGGGAGCGGGAAGAGTACGCTCGCACGGTCACTGGCTCCTGGAACCGGTGCGGCACCGGGCGCCCTGGTTTTGCGCAGCGACGTGATAC
>JAGWRJ010000175.1 GCA_028869725.1 Alphaproteobacteria bacterium
CGATCGGCGGTAGGGAGCCGTTCCAGACGCCTTGCCGTGCATTCTCCTTCAACGCGCGGAGGACATGCTTGGCGTTCTCTTTGGAGTAGTACTCGTCGAACAGCGCCATGATCTGCCGCATCATGACGTGCATCGGATCATCGCCCATCTCCTGGGTAATCGAGACGAGTCTGACGCCGGTCTTCGCCAGCTTGCGGACGCAAAACTCTAGCTCGAAGTGGTCTCGGAAGAAGCGGCTGAATGAGTGGACGATGTCGAAGGGCGCGGGCTTGCTCGTGCCCGCCTCGATCATGCGCTGGAACTCGGGCCGGCGGTCATTCGTGGCGGACGCGCCCGGCTCGACGTAGGTCTCGATGAGCTGATAGCCACGGGAGGCGCAATAGGCTTCGCCTTCCCGCTTCTGGTCCGGGATCGAGACATCGTGCTCGGCCTGCCGCGCCGTCGAGACGCGCAAGTAAAGGGCAGCGCGCAACGGCACGGTCATCGCGAATGTCCTCTCAGATCATCGGCACGGCCCGAACAGCTCATCGAAGAGATCGCCGAACCGCGCCTCGAACACGTCGAGCTCGGCGTCGGTGATCGGCACGCGCTCCGGCCAATCGTCCGTGACCGTCAAAGCCTCGACATCATGCTCGGGCGGGCGCCCGATGCGCGGCCAAGGTTCCGGCTCGATATAAAGATTGTCAGGCAGAACGCCCAAGCTGACGCGTAGTCGGGACATCCCCGCAGCATCGCGCGAAGCGACAACAAGCTGAACGTCCTAATTCTAACCTCCGGTATGCTGGACACCATTGCTCGTCAGGCCACCTGCTTGGTCTTCGGTGAGACGGCGAGTCCGAGAAACACAAGCACCGCCTGATTGAGTCTCAGGATATCTTCATCGTCCAACCTGCCGACGCGCGCGCCAACCTTGATCTTGGGGACGGTGGTGATCTTGTCCACCATCAGGCGGCACGCCGTGCGCAAGCCGTTGCGCTCGTTCGGCTCGACTGGCAGGCGGAACAGGGGTGCTTCGGTCTCGTCAGTAGTGAAGGCGCAGATCATGATCGAGTCGGTCGCGTCGAAGCTGTCGTCCTGAACAATGACGACGGGGCGTGGCTTCCCGGCGTGGTCATTACCGCCGGCGACAGTCCAGATGTCGCCCCGCTTCATTCATCGCCCCAATCCGATACCGCATCGATGAATGCCTGATCCTCATGGGCATGCGCGCTCATGGCCACGGCCAACGACTGGCGATGCGCCTCAGACCGGAAAGACGGCGCGCGTACGTCCGGCACCCAAATCTGGATCGGGCGCAGACCCTGCGCGCGCAACCGCTCACGATGTTGCCGCACCTTCGTGCGGGAAGACTTGGGCTTCGATGCCGGGGGCATGACAATTCTCCGAGCAGGTTACATGTAACCTATCATGGCAGCGGGATTTGGCCAGCTCCTTTGCCTCAGTCCTTTTTACGGCCCTTGACGCCCCGCCGATGGCGCTTGGCGTATTGATATCATTGTGATTTCAATCAGAAGCGCCAGCAGGCGGTGTCCGCTGTGAGTCCACAAATCTCAATTTCTTCAAAGACATCCGATCAGCAGCCATCCGACCTTTTCCCTTGCCGTCCAGAATCCGGCACCTAGGCCACCACAGCTCTGGTGCCGCTTTGTGACAGCTCGCCTGCTACCAAGAGGGAGCGGGGACGGCGGTCGTTGGTCGCCGACGCGCCTGGCTCCACATAGGTCTCGACGAGCTGGCAGCCGCGCGAAGTGCGATAGGTTTCGCCCTGCCGCTTCTGGTCAGGGATGGAGACATCGTGCTCGGCTTGCCGCGCCGTCGAGACGCGTAAGTAAAGAGCGGCGCGCAGGGGGATCGCGGAAGCGGTCATGCCGGGCCTCCTCCGGCAGCTGCCTCGTCAGGCGACAACACGGCGATATCGAACGGCAGAAAATGCTTCGTGTTGCGGGTGACGATGACGAGTTCATGCGCTGCGGCGATACCGGCAATCACCGCATCGGCCATGCCAGGATCATCGCCGGCCGCAAGCGCCTTCGCTTCCAGTCGTCCGCCGATTGCGGCAGCCTGCGCGTCGAAGCCAATGATCTTGTCATCGTATGTGGAGACGAGACCATTGAGCCATGCTTTCAGGCTCGCGGCCTTCGCCGTTGCCCCCTTGTGGCCGAGAAGTGCGATCCCCTTCTCGATTTCATGGATGGAGACGACCGACAGGAATAACCGGCCGTCGCCGTCCATGCGGTCCAGCCAGGTGAGAAAGTCGCCGGATGCTTCCGCCTTCGACGGCGCAAGCATGGAAATGACGTTGGTGTCGAGAAGAAAGCCGCTCAAAGCTCGACATCTCGCGATGGCTTGCGGTTGCGCATGAACTCTCCGCCTGGGAACGTCCTGAGATAGCTGACAAGGCCCGCTCGTTTGCGTCCGAGCGCCCTGCGGGCGATCTCCGCCGCCTCGACCGAGACCAAGGCCGCAACGGGTTTGCCATGACGGGTGATGGTCACGATCTCTCCTTTGACGGCTTCATCAACGAGGCTGGAAAATCCAGCCTTGGCGTCTCTGAGGTTGATGGTCAGCATGTCGCGCCTCCATATGTAGCTACATGTGACTACATGTAATCCATTGGAGGCCGGATTTCAACGCCTGGAGCATCAACCGCCGGGGCTGAACAGTTCATCGAACAGGTCGCAGAACCTTTGCGCGAACACCTCGATTTCGGCCTCTGTGACCGGAACGGGATGGGGCCAGTCGTCGGTGACGGTCCATGTGGACAGGTCATGTTTGGGGCGGCCCGGATGGGGCCGGCGTTTTTCAACGCGGTCAGCCCCACATCGCGCGTCGGTTTATCTATACCATTGAGTTGGCAGGCGCGGTTGACAGTTTCGCTCGAGATGGTCGGATTGGGATCGTCCGCTATGTTACGGCGCAAGAGACTATAGAGGCGCCCAATGCGTCCCGCATGAGAGATATTCTAAAGCCTGGCGGCACCCGCGCCGGTTACAGCATCGAGATTTTTCGACTGCGCGAGAAGCCACGCCCCTTTGTCTTCTTGCCCATGGTTAGTCCCCGCCCCGAAACGGATTGACGACGCACAGCCCTTCGTTGAAGCTCATGTCATGCTGCATGCCCTCTGACCCAACGTATCGCAACCAGCGTGTAGTGCTGACGCGGCGATCATCGCGTCATAGGTGGAGAGGTGGTAGCGCACCGCGATTGCCAGGCCTGTCTCGTGAGTATCGATGGTGATCGGCTGGACAGTCAGGATGTCCCGCAGCATGGACAGAAACTCATGTATCTCCGGCCATGACATTCGCATTTTGCGGCGGGCGACATTGGTGAGTTCATTCAGAACCTGAACGCTGATCGTACCGCCGCGGTCCAAGATTGCTTCCGCTCAATCGGCCTTCAAGGGCGCCGGACGCAATGTAGATGAGAATATTGGTGCCGAAAAAGCTACCGGGCATTCGCCTCGTCTCGATCGAACTTGAAATCGGGCGGCAGTCGGCCGCGGAAAGCGCGCAGCCGCTTCAACAACTCTGCGGGGCCAGGTTTGCGTGCAACGCCGAGTTCGCGGGTATCGGCGATGTGGATTTCGATCTCGTCGCCTTCTTTGACTTCGAGCGCCTCGACGACGGCCGCGGGAAGGCGAACGGCCAAGCTATTGCCCCATTTGGAGACCTGCATAGCGGCCCCTTTCCCATGGATACACGTGTTGCACAATGTATATCCAGGCGCAGCAATGGTTAAGGGCGGCAACCTGCTCAGAGAGCGCCTTGGTCGTGTCGATCGATCGGTTGACATGTGACCCACA
>JAGWRJ010000176.1 GCA_028869725.1 Alphaproteobacteria bacterium
GTCGTCCTTCCTGACGAGAATGGTTTTGATCTTATTCCCCGTATCAAGCGTACCCGGCCCGAACTGCCGGTAATCATGATGAGCGCGCAGAATACCATTCTGACGGCAATTACCGCGGCGGAGCGAGGTGCTTTCGACTACCTTCCAAAACCTTTTGATCTCAAAGAATTAATTGCTGTAGTTCAAAGAGCGCTTGAACTTCCACAGGCGCAGCGTAGCGCCCCCGCCGATGAGGGCAGTGAAGAGCGCTTACCCCTGATTGGCCGCTCTCCGGCCATGCAGGAAATCTATCGCGTCATCGCCCGTCTGACCCAAACGGACCTGACAGTCATGATCATGGGGGAAAGCGGCACCGGCAAGGAACTGGTAGCACGGGCGCTGCACGACTATGGCAAACGGCGGCGGGGCAGTTTTGTCGCTGTTAACATGGCGGCAATTCCCAAGGAACTCGTAGAGAGCGAATTGTTCGGCCATGAGCGAGGTGCGCTTGCCGGCGCTACCCACCGCGGGATTGGTCGCTTCGAGCAGGCTGAAGGCGGAACGCTGTTTCTGGATGAAATCGGCGACATGCCACTGGAAGCGCAGACGCGGCTTCTCAGGGTTCTGCAGCAGGGCGAATACACCACCGTCGGTGGGCGGCTGGCGATCAAGACCGATGTCCGCATCATCGCCGCTACCAACCGCGACCTGCGTCAGCTGATCGCACAGGGGTTGTTCCGTGAGGATCTGTATTACCGCCTCAATGTCGTCCCCCTTCGCCTTCCCCCTCTGCGAGAGCGCGCCGAAGATATCCCTGATCTGGTACGCCATTTCCTGCGTAAGGCCGAAGAGGAGAACCTCCCCCCCAAAAGGCTGGATGCTGATGCCCTGGAGTTCCTGAAGCGCTATCGCTGGCCGGGCAACGTCCGCGAACTCGAGAATGTCATCAGGCGGCTTGCGGTACTTCATCCAGGGGAGACCATCACGGCGGAGGCGGTATCCGGGGAACTGAGCGACCCAGTCCGCCTTCGGCCGTCCGAAGACATCGAGGGCGCCAGCCTCGCCGAGGTGCTGGAGCGACAGCTGGCAGGTATCTTTGCCGAACATGCGCCCGGACTACCTCCGCCGGGTCTCTATGACCGCATGCTCGCAGAGATAGAGCGCCCACTCTTTTCCCTGGCCCTCGCGGCGACCCGGGGCAACCAAATCAAGGCCGCCCATATGCTCGGTCTGAACCGCAATACGCTGCGTAAAAAGCTGCGGGAGCTGGGTCTGGACGTGGTCCGGGGCGTCAAGAACGCCTGACCAGCCCTCCGGGGTAGGCTGTTGCGATTGTGGCACGCAGCATTCTTGCAACAGGCTGTGGCTTGGCTACACTGGCGCTGACTTGCATTCCGCGCGTCAGCGCGAACAGGAACTGGATGGCAGCGAGCAGCACGCTTGAGGGCCCGCGGGGCAGAATTCTGGCCCAGTTGGCGACGGCCTCACGGCCATCGCTGATCGCTTTTGCAGTCGCCATTCTGAGTGTGTTGTCAGGTATTGCGACGTACGCGCTTCTGACCGGACTCATCCCATTGCCCTTGAGCTCTGCCGGTCTGATCGCGGTGATGCTGGTCAATTTTGTCCTGGTGTTGACACTGGGCGGGTTGATTGCGTGGCGCCTTGCCAAATTGTGGGCGGAACGCCGATCCGGGATTGCAGGAGCGCGCCTGCATGTTCGACTGGTGGCGCTGTTTGCCGCAGTCGCGATCGTGCCAACCATCCTCGTCGCGGTCTTTGCGGCGGTAACGCTCAATCTGGGCATGGAGGCCTGGTTTTCTACCCGGGTTCAGGCCGCGCTGGGTAGCGCCATTCAGGTCGCGGAAGACTATGAGCACGACCACGAGACGGTAATCTCGACAGATGCCGTAGCAACCGCCAACGCTATTGCCCAGGACCAGCAGCTCTATCAGGGAGGAAAGGTCAATACGCCGCTGCTCTTTGCCAAGCTTCAGGACATCACTAATGATCGCGGACTGCTTGCCTCCTACATTCTGAGTTCCAAAGGCAAGATGATCGGCAGTACCATTCCCATCCAGTCCTCTCAGGCGCTGAAGACGCCGACACTACCATCACACGCGAATTTTGCAGAGGCCGCGAAGGGGAAGGTGGTAATCGACGCCAGCAGCAAGCTCGGCATAGAACGAGCGCTGATCCGCCTGCCCATGTTCACAGATGCATATCTGCTGGTAGTGCGGCCGATTGATCCGCAGGTGCTGAACTACTTCCAGCGCACGACTGATACCGTCGCGGAGTACAATCGCCTGAAGCAGAACCGAGCCGACGTCGAGCTGATGTTTGCGCTTCTTTATGGCATCGCCTCACTTCTCATTCTTCTCGTGGCCGTCTGGCTTGGCATCTGGGCTGCCAAAGAGCTAGTCAATCCAATTTCGCAGCTCATTGGCGCTGCCCAACGGGTCTCCGAAGGTGATCTGCGAGCTCAGGTTGCGGTAACGCGTGACGATGATGAACTCGGACGACTGGGACACGCGTTCAACCGGATGACCATGCAACTCTCTGCGCAACGCGATGAGCTTGTCGCAGCGAGCCACCAGATTGACGCACGCCGACGTTTCATGGAGGCGGTGCTGACTGGAGTTTCTGCGGGCGTCATCGGTCTCAATGCGGAAGGAACGGTTACGCTAGTCAACCGCGCTGCCGCCCGACTGTTAAATGCGTCACCAGACGAGATCGAAGGTCGCCACTATTCCGAAGCCGTACCGGAACTCGGTGGGCTGATCCGCAAAGCCATGGGTGAGCCGGTCGGTCGAGCCAGCGGCGAAGTGCTAGTCAAGCGTGCTGGCGCCATCCAGACCTTGAGTGTGCAAGTTGACAGCGACTCAGCAGGTGATTTTGTCGCTACTTTCGACGACATTACCGATCTGGTATCGGCCCAGAGAACTGCTGCTTGGGCAGACGTTGCCCGGCGCATTGCTCACGAAATCAAAAACCCACTAACCCCCATTCAGCTATCAGCCGAGCGTCTCAAGCGTAAATACACACGCGAGGTAGAGACGGATCCGGAGATTTTTACCCAGTGCACGGATACGATTATCCGTCAGGTTGGTGACATCGGCCGCATGGTTGATGAGTTCTCGTCATTCGCCCGGATGCCCGCTCCAATAATGGTATCCCAGAATTTTCAGGAGTTGCTGCAGCAATCTGTATTTCTGCAACGGGTGGGAAATCCTCAGATTGAGTTTTCGGTAGATGTCCCGGCAGATCCGATTCGGATCGTCTGCGATGGTCGATTGCTTGCGCAGGCATTGACCAATGTTCTGAAAAACGCCACGGAAGCCATTGCAGCTCGGCAAGCGAAGGGCGAAGAATTCACGGGACATATCGAAACCACGGCGAGCGTTCTGGATGGTCAGCTTGTTCTGCGGATCACCGACAATGGTGTCGGCCTACCGCCTGAACATCGCAATCGACTGACGGAACCTTACGTAACGACGCGTGCCAAAGGCACGGGATTAGGTCTTGCCATTGTGCGCAAGATAATTGAGGACCATGGTGGCGAAATTGCGCTCAGCGACCGGTCCGATGACGGAAGTGGGGCGCAAGTCAGCATCACCCTGCCGCTGCAGCGTCCAACGGGCCGGATAGCGGAAATGGAAGGCGAGTATGAGCAAGCACGGATCGCGGATCGCGCCTGAGATTTTGGTTGTCGACGATGAGGAAGACATCCGCGATCTAATAGCGGGCATTCTTAAAGATGAAGGATTTGAAACACGCGTAGCTGGCGACGCGGACGCAGCCTTGAATGCTGTACGCCAACGTCGCCCCCAGCTCGTAATTCTCGACATTTGGCTGCAGGGAAGCCGGCTCGATGGAATTCAAATCCTCGATAATTTGAAGCGTGATTATCCGGATTTGCCGGTTGTAATGATTTCCGGCCATGGCACGATTGAGACGGCAGTGGCTTCAATCAAAAAGGGCGCTTACGATTTTATAGAGAAGCCTTTCAAATCGGATCGCCTTCTGCACGTTTGTGATCGTGCGCTCGAATCTGCCCGTCTCAAACGTGAAATCGAGGAGCTGAAGCTGCGCGCCGGCGATGACATGGAGATGATCGGTCAGTCATCTTGCATGTCACAATTGCGACAAAGCATAGACAAAATTGCCCCCACCGGCAGTCGCGTACTCATCACGGGACCTTCGGGATCCGGCAAGGAGATGGTTGCGCGACTTATTCACGCTCATTCAAGACGAAGCGCTAATGCATTTGTCGCCATTAACTGTGCCACCATGGCGCCGGATCGAATTGAAATTGAACTCTTCGGGGAGGAGGGCGGGGACGGTCCGCGCAAAATTGGACTGTTCGAACTTGCCCATAATGGCACGCTATTCCTGGATGAAGTGTCGGACATGCCGCTGGAAACCCAGGGTAAGATTCTACGCGTTCTGGTTGAGCAGACTTTCCAGCGTGTAGGCGGCACTTCCCGCGTACAAGTCGA
>JAGWRJ010000177.1 GCA_028869725.1 Alphaproteobacteria bacterium
AGAGCTTTCGTCCTCCTGCGGAGGGCGAGTCACTTTTCTCTTGCGTGGCCAAGAGAAAAGTAACCAAAAGAGAAGGCCACCCCGCTTGGCGCTTGCCGGGCATCCCTGCCCGGCAAGTCCGTGAGGCGGGGCCGGGCTTTTCGACAGGGCATCCTGCCCTGGCGAAAAGGAGTCGACATCCCTGTCGACTCCCCTGCGGGCCTGTCGTCCCCGCCTCACCGCCGCGCAGGGGTCCCGGGCAGAGCAGCGGGCCATATCCTGGCCCGCACTCGCTGCGTGTGGCGAAAGAGCAAGAGCCGTGAGCCAGAGCCTCCGCCTTGAGCGTCATTCCGAGAGGGTACGACTGTCTGCATTCGGCCAAAAGCCGTCGTTGGTCCATCGTTGAATTCGCCGTGGTGCCCAGTTGCCTTGACCCGCAAAATGCCAGAGTTGAGCCCGCGACAAGCCCGACTGGGCATCTATCCTACGCGTACGCGTTTCCAAGAAAAGGATTTGTGCATGCGCTTGTTGATAGCGACGATTCTTGTTTCCAGTTTGATCGTGCAAAGTGCGTATGCGCAGCTGCCCTCGGCAGGGCAAGCGAACACTGCGAACGATTCCTCGTGTGCGAACGATCCCTCATGGACGGCTCCGCAGAAACCGTTTCGAATCTATGGCAACACTTGGTATGTCGGGCCTCACGGCCTCGGCGTCTTCCTTATCACCGCACCTACAGGTGATGTTCTGATTGATGGCGGCGTGCCGGGGGACGCAGCATTGATCGAAGCGAACATTCGGAATCTGGGCATCAATCTGCGCGACATCAAATGGATTCTCATTTCGCATGCGCATTGCGATCACGCCGGAGGCATAGCGCAACTCGCGCACGACACGGGTGCGCAGGTAATCGCGAGTGCCGCGGATACTTCGTTGCTGGCACGCGGCGGTCACGACGATCCGGAATACGGCGATAGATTCCTGTTCCCGCCGGTGCATGTGACGCGCAAGGTGACTGATGGTGAGAGTCTGCGCTTGGGCGATCTGATGCTGACGGCACGCTTGACGCCGGGCCATACCAAAGGCAACACCACTTGGACCTGGACGTCGTGCGAGGGCAAGCGCTGTCTGCATATGGTCGACGTCGGCAGCCTGTCAGCGCCCGATTACAAATTGATCGGCAACCCAAAGTACCCGGGTATCGTCAAGGATTTCGAATACAGCTTCGCGATGGTCGCGGCGTTGCCTTGTGACATCCCGCTCGCTCCACATCCGGGCATGGTGCTTTTCTGGGAACGTGTGGCCAAGCGTGAACAAGGCGATGCGGATGCACTGATAGATCCAACGGGATGCCGCGCTTACGCGAAATATGCGCGCGAAAGTTTCGAGGCGCAACTGGCGAAGCAACGCGCGGATGCTGCTTCGGCAAAGTAGCAGCGACCGTCAGCTCAGGGTCGATACCTGCCGTTCACGGCTTGGTAGCCGCCATCGTGATCCGAGGGGTGGCCTGCCGGCAAGACACGCGAAATCCCGAACGCAGTCATGGCTGCCTGTTGAATCACATGTCACCTCCTGATCGGAGGAGCCGTGCTCCTGATCTGTCTCTTCGAAGAGTGTGGGCCAGGAGGGCCCGCAGCTCTGCCCGGGACCCCTGCGCGGCGGTGAGGCGGGGGCAACAGGTCCGCAGGGGAGTCGACAGGGATGTCGGCCCCTTTTCGCCAGGGCAGGATGCCCTGCGGACTTGATCAGTGTACACAATTTGTTTATGCTCGTTGCATGATAAGGAGCTTCGCCGACAGGGAAACGGAACGGCTGTTTGCCACCGGAACGACCCAGCGGCCTCCGCAGGACGTCGTGCGACGGGCGATCGGCCGCCTGCAGCACCTGCATCTCGCTATCCGGGTGGAGGATCTGCGCAAGCCGCCATCCAATCACCTCGAAGTTCTGAAGGGCGATCGAGCCGGCCAATGGAGCATTCGCATCAACGACCAATGGCGGCTGTGCTTTCGTTTTGAAGGCGGCGATGCTTTCGATGTCGGAATCGTCGACTACCACTGAGGAGCTGCGTACATGTCCATCCCCGCCACCAAAAACGGCTTGCCGCCTGTTCATCCCGGCGAACTGCTCGAAGAGATCCTGCATGATCTCGACATGAGCCAGGCGGCCTTCGCTCGCGTGGTCGGAGTTTCGCCGATGCGCATTTCGCACGTGATCCGTGGCGAACGTCCGGTGACTGCAGAGCTTGCGTTGCGCTTCGGTCGCGCCTTCGGTCAGGCTCCGCAGATGTGGCTGAACTGGCAGACCGACTACGACCTCAAGATCGCCGAGCGCGAGTTGAAGGCGAGCCTGCGGAAAGTTCAACGGCTGGCGGCCTGAAAGCCTGCGGGGTGACGACAGCCGG
>JAGWRJ010000178.1 GCA_028869725.1 Alphaproteobacteria bacterium
CCAGATAGACCGCAAGTATCGCCGACAGGATCAATAACGGCTCATCACCCAGCGAAGTACGGAACACGGCAGCCGTCCCGGCAAACTCTCCATGGACCGAGATCGGCACATGCAACCTCGCCATGGTACGGTTGATCGCAGCCGTAGCCTCGCCGAGCGAAACATGCGGTGGCAGGTTGAACGAGAATGTCGTGGCGACGAACGGACCCTGATGACTGACCGAAAGTGGTGCCGTCGAATAGCTCAGATGGCTGAGGGCGGCGAGCGGCACCACCCGCTCTACACTCGTACTGAGCGCTGCGCCGGTCGAGATACCGCCCTGCGCGGAGGTGGAAATCGCATTCAGCCGGGCATTGCGTACAGCATCACTGGCAACGCTGGCCGCGGTGCTGGTCGAACCCGGCAACACCACGGTGCCGGCGGCCGCAGCTGTAGATGCACTGCCGCTGATCGCACCTCCCGAGGTACTGACATAAATGTTCCTCAGCATCGACGGGCTCTGCCAGAACCGTGGCTCCACCGCCATCACCACGTGATACGTATTGTCGTTCTGGTAAATGGTCGAGACCGGGCGCTGCCCGAAGGCGTCATAAAGTGTATTGTCGATCTGGCTAAGGGACACTCCCAGACGTGACGCCGTCGTGCGATCGACATCAACGTTGACCTGAAGTCCACCGGCCTGATGGTCGGAGTTGACGTCCTGCAGTTGCGGCACTTTTTTGAGGGCATCGGTAATCCTCGGTACCCATGTGTTCAAAGTACTCAGACGATCAGCCTCGAGCGTATATTGGTAGGCGCCGTTGCCCTGCCGCCCCCCTGCCCGCACATCCGAAGCTCCGACAAGATAGATACGGGCACCGGCAACCTGCATCAGCTTGCCGCGCAGACGCTGTGCGACCGCATTGGTGCTAAGGCCGTGGCGTTCGGACAATGGCTTCAGCTGGATGAACACATGCCCGCTGTTGGTTCCGCCACCACGCGGCCCCGAACCTCCGGTAAAACCGGTGACATTGGCGACCGCCGGGTCCTCGCTGATCAGCTTCATGAAGGTCTTGAATTTTTTGGACATCAGCTGAAACGAGATGTCCTGATCAGCCACAATGCCACCTTCGATCATGCCCGTATCCTCACTCGGCATGAAGCTCTTGGGTATCACCACGAAGAGGTAGAAGTTGAGCACGATAGTGACAGCCAGCACGATCATGATCGTGCCTGGATAGCGCAGTGCCCAGCCCAGAGAGCGTTCATAGGCCCGGTGCGCGACGACGTAGATGCCTTCTGCGATCCGGCCCAGACGACCCTCGGATGCACCGTGACCCGGCGCCATGTCGAGCCAGGCGCACAGCATTGGGGTCGTAGTCAAGGACACCACAAGCGAGATGACAATCGACGCGGACAGCGTGATCCCAAATTCGTGGAAAAACCGTCCTGGCAATCCGCCCATCAGCACCACTGGCAGAAACACCGCGATCAGCGACAGACTCATGGACAATACGGTGAAGCTGACCTCGCCTGCTCCCTTCAGGGCTGCCTCAAAGCGCGGCATGCCATCTTCGATATGGCGTGCCACGTTCTCGAGCACGACGATGGCATCATCCACAACAAAGCCGGTAGCCACCGTCAGCGCCATCAAAGACAGATTGTCGAGGGTGAAGCCAAAGGCATACATCACCGCGAAGGTGCCGATCAGCGATAGCGGGACGGCTACCGTCGGGATGATTGCCGCCCGTCCGTTCCTCAGGAAGAAAAACACCACAAGAATGACGAGCACCACCGAAATCCCCATGGCACTCTCAACATCGATGAGAGAGGTGCGGATGGTGGTCGTGCGGTCGCTGACGATATGAAAAGTGACCGAAGGCGGCAGGGCAGCTTTCAGCCCCGGAAGCTCCTTCTTCACCGCATCAACCGTCTTGATGATGTTGGCGCCGGGCTGACGGAACAGGATCACAAGCACGGCCGGCTCGTTGTTGGTCATGCCGAGATTGCGGATGTCCTCGACACCATTATAGACATGCGCGACGTCGGACAGGCGTACTGGCGCATTGTTACGGTAGGCGATGATCAGATTACGGAACTGGTCTGCCTGCGAGGCCCGGTCATTGGTATAGATCTCGTATTTGTCGGCACCCTGTACCACGGCGCCTTTGGGTGCATTGGCATTGGCGCCCGCTATCGCCGCACGCACATCCTCCAGTCCGATGCCATATTTGAAGAGCTTGAGCGGATTGAGATCAATCCGCACAGCAGGCAGCGAGGAGCCACCCAGCTCCACCTGCCCGATCCCTGAAATCTGGCTCAGCTTTTGCTGGATGATGTTGGACGCCGAGTTATAGATCTGTCCCGGTGTCAGGGTTTTCGAGGTGAGCGACAGGATCAGGACTGGAAACGCCGCCGGATTGAGCTTGCGATAGGTCGGATTGCTACGCAGCCCGGATGGCAGATCGGCCCGTGCGGCATTGATGGCAGCCTGCACATCGCGGGCGGCGCCGTTGATGTCGCGGCTGAGCCCGAACTGAAGAACGATGAAGGTAGAACCCTGCGAGCTGCGGCTCGTCATCTCGGTGACGTCGGCGATGGTTCCAAGGTGGCGCTCGAGTGGCGTCGCCACGCTCGTCGCCATGGTTTCGGGGCTCGCACCGGGCATCTGCGCCTGAACGAAGATGGTCGGAATGTCGACATCCGGTAACGGCGCCACAGGCAGGAGCGGAAACGCGGCAAGCCCCGCGATCGCCAGCCCAATCGTGAGCAGGATTGTAGCTACCGGCCGGCGGATGAAGAAGGCAGGAAGGTTCATTCCGCGGGTGCCCGTTCGGCTTGCGAGCCGCGCCCAAAGCGCCCCCGCAGGTCCTGCGCCAG
>JAGWRJ010000179.1 GCA_028869725.1 Alphaproteobacteria bacterium
AAGACCAAGCGCCTCTGCCACAGCCTGTCCATCAGCAATGCCGCCGGCGGCAAGAACCGGAACCGGTACAGCAGCCACTACCTCCGGCAAAAGTTCGTTCCGCGCGCGCATCCCGCGCACATGACCACCTGCCTCAGCACCCTGGGCGATGATGATCTGGGCGCCGGCATTGGCGGCTGCGACCGCCTCCTCGACGCTGCCGACCTGGCAGACAACAAGAATGGAGGCCTCGCGCAGGCGGGCGACTGCGGCCTGCGACAGGTCCCAGAAAAGCGCGACGACGGGAACCTGTTCTGCGATGCAGCAGTCCAGTTCGGCAGCAAAGAGATCTGGGGGCGTGGCTGCCGGAATGAGGTTCACTCCGAAGTCCCGCTCGGTGACGCTGCGGACCTTGGCGATTTCCTCCGCGATGAGCCTGGGGCTTTCGCGCACCATGCCAAGAAAGCCGAACCCGCCCGCGCGGGTCACGGCGGCCACGAGCTCAGAGCGCGCCACCCCGCCCATTCCGGCAAGCATGATGGGCACATCGCAGCCCAGAAGATCGCAGACCGGAGTATGAAGTCGTGAGGTCATGGCTCTATGCATCCGCAAAAAGCAGCTTTGCCAGCCCGGCATTGCGCATGGTCAGATCGGCGAGGGTGTAGCGGTCCAGCACGCCCAGATAGGCCTTCAGCGCATCCTGCAGCACATGCCTGAGGCGACAGGGGCCTTCGATGCGGCAGTGACTGCTGTCGGGGGCAAAACACTCCACCATAGTGAAGTCCTCCTCCATTTTGCGCACCACATCTCCGAGCCTGATCTTCTCGGCAGCGCGGGCAAGCTTTAGGCCACCGCCCCGGCCACGCACGGTTTCGAGAACGCCGTGGCGGCCCAGGTCGTAGGCCACCTTCATCAGATGGTTCTTGGAGATGCCATAGGCGTCGGCCACCTCCTGGATGGTGGTGAGGCCCTCACTCTTGAGCGCCACATACATCAGGAGCCTAAGCCCATAATCGGTATAGACGGTCAGCCGCACCCTTTGTCGCACCCGCATAAAAGCTGTATCAACGATATTGCTTTTGCGCCCGGGCGGCAATAGCTTATAAAAGAAGTATCGATTATACATGTTATGGAGCAACCCATGTCCGAGGCACGCGGAGCGGAGATGCGGACCATTCCCTCCGAAGCCCAGATCCACGCACTGGTGCACGGCTTCTATGACAAGGTGCGCAGCGATGCGGAACTTGGCCCCATTTTCAATGCGGTGATCTCCGACTGGGATCCGCATCTGGAGAAGATGTGCGCCTTCTGGTCGAGCGTGATGCGCATGTCCGGCCGTTACCACGGCAATCCCATGGCGGCGCATCTGCGCCTGAAGACGGCCCAGCCCGCCCATTTTGATCGCTGGCTCGGCCTGTTTTCAGCCACTGCACGCGAACTGTTCACCACTGACCTTGCGGACGCTTTTGTCGGCCGCGCCGAAAACATCGCCCGCAGCCTCCAGCTGGGCATGTTCTGGAGCGGCGCCGGGCGCAGTGCCCGCGCCGAGGATCCAGCATGACCTTCGTCGTCACCGACAAATGCATCCGCTGCAAATACACCGACTGCGTCACGGTGTGTCCGGTCGACTGCTTCTATGAAGGCAAGAACATGCTCGTGATCGATCCGGATGTCTGCATCGATTGCGGCGTGTGCGTGCCCGAATGTCCCGCCGAGGCCATCGTACCCGACACCGATCCTGCGGCTACGCCCTACGCCGAACTCAATCGTCGCTTCTCGCAGGTCTGGCCTAACATCACCACGCGCAAGCCGCCACCTGACGACGCTGCAGCATGGGACGGTGCCCCTGACAAATATCCGGCCGAATTCAGCGAAGAGCCCGGAGATGGCTGATGAGACGCGTCATCAGGCTTGCCGCACCCATGTTCCCTTCAGTCGGTGTCGATGAGCGGATCAGGCGCGCTTGCCGCAACCAGCCGGTCCAGATCCTCGATGATGATGCGTTCGCCGCTCACCCTGATCCCGTGCTCCTGCAGCGCCCCCAGCGTGCGCGAAAAATTCTCCCGCGTCATGCCAAGCTCCGAGGCGATGAGGTGCTTTTCGAAGGGCAGCACAACCGTGCCTGGATCGTGCTGCTGGCGCGACAGCGCGAGAATGTAATTGCCGACACGCTGCGTGGAAGACCGCAGCTTGAGATTCTTGATCTGGCGCACCATGCGGCGGAACTGGCCGGCAAGACTTCCGATCAGCGCCTGCGCCAGCGCTGGCTCACGCTCAACCGCCGCACGAAACGTGGCCGCCGGAATGAGCAGAAAGCGCGAGGGCTCCTGCACCCGAGCCTCCATGAGATAGGGCGAGCCGGTCACCACCGCCGCCGGGATCACGAGATCTCCCGGCCGCACCACTTCGATCAGAACCTCGTCACCAGCCTGCGAACGGGCAAAAAGATGGACCGAGCCGGCCAGCACCACATGCTGGACCGTCGGGGTCTCGCCCTGCTCGAAGAGGACGGTCCCCGCAGGGCTGCGATGCGTGAGTGCCTGCGCCAGCAGTTGGGTGCGGACCTCGTGCGGAACCG
Organism: Alphaproteobacteria bacterium; assembly: GCA_028869725.1. Lineage (GTDB taxonomy): Bacteria > Pseudomonadota > Alphaproteobacteria > Micropepsales > Micropepsaceae > Rhizomicrobium. The sequence goes on from JAGWRJ010000179.1 coordinate 2,558, forward strand.
CGGTGAAGACCGGCAGATTTTCATAACTCTTCTCAACAGGGTGATGCGTCATGCGGTGCTCCGGCATGGGGACCAAGAGGGGTGTGGGCAAAGGAGTATTGCGTGATGACCATCACACTACAAATTGACATTCATCAATCGTATGCTTGTCGCCACGACTAGGTTCGGACCGAAACGCTTGTAACCCGCGCGGCCGTTCCCACGACGGCTCCCCGCGCGCTGAGAAGGGGACTGACCATGCATTCCACGCTCGCTGTTGAAGCTGCCGAAGATCCGGTTGGACGCGTACTCAAATGGCTGCTGCTTGTCGTCGCCATTGCCTGCTTTGCCGCCCTGGGCTGGGCGACCAAACTCACCTATGAGGGCGCCCCGCCCTTTCCCGACCGCTTCGTGACACCTCAGGGCAGCGTTGTCATGACCAGTGCCGATGTGATTGCCGGCAAGGCCGGCTTTCAGAAGGCGGACCTCATGGATTACGGCAGCCTCTATGGCATGGGCTCGTATTTTGGTGAGGACTATACCGCCGACAATCTGGTGCGGCTGGCAAAACTGACCGAAGCCAATATCGCAAAGGCCCGTTACGCCAAAGCCTTCAGTGCCCTGCCGGCGGCCGACCAGGCTGCGGTCAAGGTCTCGATGCAGAAGATCCTCCAGGGTGTCGATCTGAGCGCCAAAACTGCGGTGATCCCCGTGCCGCTCGCCCAGGCGATCGCAACCCGGCGCGGCCAGATCGTCGACTGGCTGCTCCACCAGGACTACGCCAAGGGCTGGACACAGGCCTTCAGTCTTGATCCGCAGACCGCGCGCGCAACCGCGGATTTTCTGATCTATTCGTCGCTCACCACGGTGGCCCGCAGGCCCGGGGTCAACGTCTCGTGGACGCAGAACTGGCCCTTTGAGCCCATTGTCGGCAATCATCCCACCACATCCACCTTCATCTGGACCTGGGCCAGCATCTGCTTCACGTTTCTGGCGTTTGGCGCCGTACTTTTCATCTATGAGCGCTATCTGAACACGCCCGACAATGCGCCGATGGATCCGGTTCTTGCCCGCTTCCGCGCGCTGACACCAAGCCAGAAGCGCATCTGGAAATATTTCCTCGTCGTGGCCGCCGTGCTTCTCGTCCAGATTCTCGCGGGCTCGATCATGGCCCACTATTATTCAGACCGGACGAGTTTTTACGGCATTCCTGTCGACCGCTACCTGCCCTTCAACTTCCTGAGGGACGTGCATATCCAGTCGCCCATCGTCTGGATCGGTGTCTCGTGGATCGGTGCCGCACTCTTTCTTGCCCCCGCCATCAGCGGGCGCGAGGCCAAGGGACAGGCGGTTCTCGTCGATATCCTGTTCTACGCAACCGTTGCCATCGTCGCCGGTGCGCTCATCGGCAATTATCTCGACATCATGGGCTACATGCACGGCCGCAGCTGGTTCTGGTTCGGTAATCAGGGCCTGTCCTACATCCAGCTTGGCCGCGCCTGGCAGATCGGCTTCTTTGGCGGACTTGCAATCTGGAGCGTGCTCGTGTTCCGGGCATTGTGGCCGACCCGTGAGGGCCTTTGGACGGCCACCCGCCAGTTCTGGACTGGCCGCATCCGTCTTGAACATCTGATCTGGGCCTCGACCGTCAACATCGCGCTGCTCTATGCCTGCGGCATGATCCCGCTCACCGGCGTCGAGAAGTCATTCACCATCACCGATTTCTGGCGCTGGTGGGTGGTCCATCTGTGGGTCGAGCAGAGCTTCGAGTTCTTTGCCGCGGCGATCAGCGCCTATCTCCTGATGGCTGTGGGCCTTGTCTCCCGTCCTCTCGCCGAACGCTCGGTCTATCTGGAACTGATCCTGATCTTCCTCGGCGGCGTGCTCGGCACCGGTCACCATCTCTACTGGGCAGGTGAGCCTGGCATGTGGGTGCCGCTCGGCTCGATGTTCTCCTTCATCGAGGTATTGCCGCTCGTGCTTCTCGTAATCGAGGCAATCCAGCAGCATCGCCTCATCAAGGCGCATGGCGATTTCAAATATGGCCTTGCCTACCTCTATGTCATCGGCGCTGCGTTCTGGAACTTCGTCGGCGCCGGCGTGTTCGGCGGCGGCCTGCTCAACGCTCCGCTCGTGAACTACTACGAACACGCAACCTTCCTGACACTCAACCATGCGCATACCGCGCTCTTTGGTGCCTTTGGCCTGCTGGGCATTGGCCTCATCTACTTCTGCCTGCGCTACGTGGCAGGCGATGCCCATCCTTTCAGCGAGAAAGCCGGGCGCTGGGCCTTCTGGCTCTATAATGGCGGGCTCTTCCTGTGGATCACGCTCAACTTCTTCCCCATCGGCTGGCCACAGCTTGCCGCGGTCTATGATCACGGCCTTGCCTATGCCCGCAGCGAGGCGTTCTACAACACGACATTGTTCTGGCAGTGGATGCGCATGCCCGGCGATGTCGTCTTTGCCCTCGGCGCCCTGCTGATGGCGTGGGACTTCCTCGTCAAGCTGCGTCCGGTGCTGCCTGGCTTCGTGCGGATCCTCATTCCTGCAGGTCAGGGCGGCAAGGTGATGGCGGGGGCCGCCGAATGAGCGAGGCAACGGTGCTGTCGCGACCACAAAGGTCGATGACACTCTTTACCCAGGGGTTTCGGCCGTTCTTCCTGGCGGCCGGCCTCTGGGCCGCCTTCGCTCTTTCGCTGTGGATCGTCATGCTCGACACCGGCATGCGTCTGCCCAGCCGGTTTGCTCCTCTTTCCTGGCACATCCATGAAATGCTCTTCGGCTTCGTCATGGCGGCGGTGGCGGGATTTCTGCTGACGGCAATCCCCAACTGGACCCGCCGCCTGCCGGTCAGCGGCCTGCCGCTCGCAGGTCTTGCCGCGCTCTGGCTCCTTGCCCGCATCTGCTGCCTGATTTCGCAGTGGCTGCCCCCCTGGCTTGCGGTTAGCGCCGATCTCGCCTTTCCGCTCGCGCTCGCCGCGGTCGTTGCCCGCGAAATCATCGCAGCCCACGATCGGCGCAACATGCCCGTGATCATGCCGGTCATCGTCCTTGGCATTGCCAATCTGCTGATGGATCTTGAGGCCATCCACGTCGCGGTTCCTGCCGGGCTTGGCTGGCGGCTCGGTCTTGCGGCCATTCTCGTTCTGGTCTCGGTCATTGCCGGACGCATCGTGCCGGGCTTTACCCGCAACTGGCTGGCGCTGCGCCACAGTACAAGCCTTCCCGCCAAACCTGGTGCTGCGGACCGGATTGCGCTTGGAACACTTCATGCCGGTCTTTTTGCCTGGGCCTTCTTTCCGCTCCTGCCGGAAGCAGGCGGTCTTCTCATTCTTGGCGCCATCGCCAATCTGTGGCGCCTGTCGCGCTGGCAGGGCGCGCAGACCCTCGCCGAACCTCTGCTCATCATTCTGCATATCGCCTATGGCTGGCTGTGCATTGGAGCACTCCTCCTCGGTGCCTCGGTACTGACCACCTCGGTGCCCCTTAGTGCCGGAATCCATGCCATGACCGTGGGCGCTATCGGCACCATGATCCTTGCCGTGATGACGCGCGCAACGCGCGGCCATACCGGCCAGCCGCTCGCCGCAGACCGCACCACCACACTCCTTTATGCCTGCGTCATCGCCGCCGCCATCGTCCGGGTTGCGGCCGCGTTTGCGAGCGTCTGGACCATGCAGTTGCTTGCCATCGCAGCAGGCTTCTGGGTCCTCGCCTTCGTGATTTTCGTCGTGCGCTACGCGCCCTTGTTGTGTCGGCCGCGCGATCGGGCCATGCTCCGCTCCCGATGAACGATATTGCCGCTGCGGTCGCCCTTCACATCCTCTCCATCGTCTGGTGGATCGGCGGTGTGGCCATGGTCACCACCGTCCTTCTTCCCGCTGCCCGCGCGATGGAGGATGCACACGAAGGCCTTGCCATGTTCCGCCGCATCGAAGCGCGCTTTGCCTGGCATGCGCGCGCAGCCACGCTTCTGGCCGGGGCGAGCGGCCTTTACATGATCCTGGTGCTGCGCCTGTGGCCCTTCTTCTTCGTCCCCAATTACTGGTGGCTCGATGCGATGGTCCTTGTCTGGTCGCTCTTTACCATCGCCCTCTTCATCGCCGAGCCCCTCTTCGTCGATGACTGGCTTGAGCATCACGGCGAAAAGGCACCCGCCGCAACCCTGGCCCGACTGCAGCGCCTGCACTGGATCGCGCTGATCCTCAGCGTCATCACCGTGCTGGGCGCGGCCGCCGGTACCAATGGCTGGACGTTCTGACGCCGCTGTAGCCTTGCAGGCACGCCTCGGATCTTTGCTCTTTCGACCCTGACTTGCGCGGCGAGCCTCGCACACCAAGAGGCGCTTGGCTGCAGCATCTCACCGATGCGTTCCTCTCACACAGACGCTACTGCGCCGCGCGACGGCGCTCGGCCCGCCGCTCACTCCAGCGCTGGATCATGAGGAAGAACAGAGGCACGAAGAAGATGCCAAGCAGCACTGCACTCATCATGCCGCCGATCACGCCGGTGCCGATATCGTTCTGGCTTGCAGCGCCAGCGCCGGTTGCAACGGCAAGCGGCAAGACGCCGGCGATGAAGGCCAGCGAGGTCATCAGGATGGGACGCAGACGCAGGCGTGCCGCTTCCATCGCCGCTCGTCGGGCCTCTTCGCCCCGTCGCACAGCAAATTCTGCGAACTCGACAATCAGAATGGCGTTCTTGGCCGAGAGGCCGATCGTCGTCAGCAGACCGACCTGGAAGAAAACGTCGTCAGTCAGGCCCCGGCCGAAGGCCGCAAGTAGAGCTCCCACCACGCCCAGCGGAATGACGAGCAGCACCGAGAACGGCAAGGTCCAGCTTTCGTAAAGCGCAGCCAGGCTCAGGAACACGACGAGCACCGACATGGCATAGAGCGCTGGCGCCTGGGATCCGGAAAGCTGCTCCTGATAGGAAAGCGCCGTCCATTCATACCCGATGCCCGAGCCCAGCTTGGACACCATCTTCTCGATGATCTGCATCGCGGTGCCGGAACTGACGCCGGGTGCCGCCGAGCCCTGGATTTCGATTGCCGGAAACCCGTTATAACGCTGCAGCGACGAGGGACCGCTGGTCCACGAGGTGGTGGCAAAGTCGGAGAACGGCACCATCTTGCCGCTCGAATTGCGCACCGCCCAGTCATAGAGATCGCTGGGGAGCATGCGATAGGGAGCATCACCCTCGACATAGACGCGCTTGACGCGCCCGCCATTGATGAAGTCGTTGACGAAGATGCCGGCCCAGGCCGCCTGCAGGGTGGTGTCGACATCGGCCAGGTTGAGACCGAGGGACGTTGCCTTGAGCGCATTGATGCTGACATGAAGCTGCGGCGTGTCGGGCAGACCGTTGGGCCGCACCCCCATCAGCTCTGGGTTCTTGGCGGCCATGCCAAGAAGTTCGAACTCCTTCTGCACCAGCCAGGCATGACCATGATTGCCGCGATCCTCGAGCTCGAGATCAAAGCCCTGACTCTGACCAAGGCCCGGCACCGAGGGCGGGATCAGCGGATAGATCTGGGCATCGCGAATCTTGGACAGGGCCTTGAACGCAGCCTCGACAATCCCCTGGGCGCTGTTGGCAAACCCCGGACGCTTGCTCCAGTCCTTCAGATGGACGAAGGCCATGCCGGCATTCTCGCCGCTTCCGGCAAAGCTGAACCCGGCATTGAGGAAGAGGTTCTGGACGTTGCGCTTTTCATCGACGAGGAAGAAGTGCTCGATCTGCTTGCCCACGGCAAGGGTGCGGGCCTGGGTTGCGCCCTGGGGCAGCGTGAACTGCACCATGAGAAAGCCCTGGTCCTCGCTCGGCAGGAAGCTCGTCGGCAGCTTGATGAAGAGAAGTATCAGAACGCCGATGACACCCACATACAAGAAGAGCGGCTTGACCGGATGATCGACCACCCATTCGAGACGCCGGCGGTAGGCTGCTGAGCTGCGCACGAACCAGTCATTGAAAGCCTTGCCAAAGCGGTTGTGTGCCCCGTCCCCGCTCTTGTCGACCGGCTTGAGCAGCGTCGCGCACAAAGTCGGCGTCAGCACCAGGGCGACAAAGATTGAGAGCACCATGGCCGAGACGATGGTGACGGAGAACTGGCGATAGATCACGCCGGTCGAGCCGCCGATGAAGGCCATGGGCAGGAACACCGCCGACAGCACCATCGCAATGCCGATGAGGGCACCCTGGATCTCATCCATCGACTGCATGGTGGCATCGCGGGGTGTTCGCTCTTCCTCGCTCATGATGCGTTCGACGTTCTCGACGACGACAATGGCATCGTCGACAAGAAGGCCGATGGCGAGCACCAGCGCGAACATGGTGAGGGTGTTGATGGTGTAGCCGAAGGCGGCAAGCACGCCGAACGTGCCCAGCAGCACCACAGGAATGGTGATCGCCGGTATGAGGGTGGTGCGCCAGTTCTGCAGGAAGAGAAACATCACCGCGACCACGAGGCCGATGGCCTCGAAGAGCGTGATCACCACATCGTGGATCGACAGCCGCACGAACTTGGTGGAATCGACCGGAAAGGCCAGTTTGAGCTGCGGCGGCACCGATTTCATCAGCGATTCGGCGCGGGCAATCACTGCCTTTTCGGTGTTGAGTGCGTTGGCGCCCGGAGCAAGTTCGATGGCAAAACCTGCGGCGGGATGGCCGTTGAGGTGGCTCACCATGCCATAGCTCTCGGCACCAAGCTCAACGCGTGCCACGTCACCCAGACGCACGGTGGCGCCGCTGGGGTCGGTACGCAGGATGATGTTGCGGAACTGGGCCGGGGTGCGCAGGCGCGACTGTGCCGTCACCGTGGCATTGAGTTCCTGACCGGTAACCGAGGGGACCGCGCCGATCGAGCCTGCCGGCACCTGGATGTTCTGGGCCTTGATGGCATCGATGATGTCCGATGGCATCAGATGGAAATTGCGCAGCTTGAAGGGGTCCAGCCAGATGCGCATCGCGTACTGGGTGCCGAACAGCTGCACATTGCCGACGCCCGATACGCGGGCGATGGGATCCTGCAGATTGCTCGCCATGAAATTGGCGATATCGATGTTGTTGTAGGTGCTGCTTGGATCGTAAAGCGCCACCACCATGAGGAAGTTCGAGCGGGCCTTGGCGACAGTGACGCCGAGCGCGTTCACTTCGGGCGGCAAGAGCGGCGTTGCGAGCTGCAGTTTGTTCTGCACCTGCACCTGATCGATATTGGGATCAGTGCCCGGGGCAAAGGTCACGGTGATATTGACGCTGCCCGAGCTGTCGCTGTTCGACGAAAAGTACAGCAGCCCGTCAATGCCGGTGAGCTGCTGCTCGATGACCTGGGTCACCGAGTTCTCCAGGGTCTGGGCCGAAGCGCCGGGGTAGTTGGCGTGGATCTGGATCGCCGGTGGCGCAATATCGGGATATTGCTCGATGGGCAGGCCGAAGATCGACAGCGCCCCGGCCAGCATGATGGCAATGGCGATGACCCAGGCAAAGATCGGCCGCTCGATGAAGAAGCGTGACATGCGCCGCTACGGCCCCCCGAGTCTGGTCGAGGTGCCACCGGAGAAAACGAAGTTTGGCTTGTAGGGCGGCAGCGTCACGGTTTGGGGTTTGACCACCTGCCCGGGCTGCACCTTCTGCAGTCCTTCGACAATCAGCCGGTCTCCCGGCTTGAGGCCGGAGCGGACAAGCCAGTTATTACCGAGGGCGCGGCCGACAGTCAGGACACGCATCTCCACCTTGTTGTCCTTGCCGACCACGAGCGCGGTGGGCTGCCCCTTGGGGTTGTGCGCGACACCTTGCTGGGGCGCCAGAATGGCATGCGGATCGACGCCTTCGGCGACCTCGGTCTCGACAAACATGCCCGGAAGCAGAACGCGGTTCGGATTGGGCACGATGGCCCGCAGCGTCACCGAACCGGTGGTCTCATCCACGGTGACATCGGCAAACTGCAGCTTGCCCTTCTGTGCGTAGGTCGAACCATCAGGCAGGATCAGACGGACATCGGCCGTCATCTTCTGGACTGGTGTAAGGCTTCCCTGTGATACCTCCTGCTCCAGCTGGAGAAGCTGCGCACTGGACTGCGGAATATCGACATAGATCGGATCCAGTGTCTGGATCGTGGTCAGCGCCGTGCTCTGATCGGCGGTGACGAGTGCACCCTGGGTCACGGTCGAGATTCCGATGCGCCCGGAAATCGGCGCCGTCACCTTGGTGTAGCCAAGA
>JAGWRJ010000180.1 GCA_028869725.1 Alphaproteobacteria bacterium
ATGTTGTGCTTTTGCGAGCACACCGCACGAGTGTATCTCAGCAGAGATCGTGCCTTACGGGCGGAGTTGTTACGGCGTCGAACCTTTGTGATCGGGAGTCTTGCTCAGGTTGCCACCTGCCGCTGGTGGCAGCGATTTGAGAAAGGAAACGATCTGCCAACGCTCAGGCTCGGGCAGTTTCGACCACACCGGCATGCCGCGGCGGACCACGCCGTTGCTCAATATCCAAAAGAGCGCTCCGGGCGTCGCATTGTGCACCTCGTCCAGCCGCAGGCTTGGTGCTTTTGTCCCGCCCTCGCCCATGGCGCCGTGGCACTCCGCGCAGTGCTGGCCATACAGCTTTCTCCCGGCGGCAGCCGATTGCGGATCGCCCTCGAACGGATTCGGCTTTGTGCGCGCTTTTTCGGGAACCTTTGCGAGTGCTTCGAAGCGAGTATCATGGCTTGCGCCGCTTTGCCCATCGCTACGTGCAGCAGCAGATAACGCAAGCGCCCAAAAAGCCAGTGCAGTTAACAATAGAGGAACGGAAAAACGACGAATCGATCCAAGGTTCATCAGCGACCTCCAAAGAGCTTGCTCGCCATCTCCCCGAATCCAGCAAATTCGCGAGACAGGCCCCAACGCACCAGCATCCGGTGACTGTTGTCGTTCAGCCCCAATCCGATGGATGTACGCGCCGTCCAGCCTGAGGGGAGATCCCAGGCGAGTGCAGGCGCAAGGTAGTGGGAAGTTTCGTGAAGCCCCAGATCCTGTGTGTCGCCCAGACCGCCGTACATCTCGATGCCGGCGATGAAATTCTCGGCGCAGAAGTTGCATGCCCTGGCCGAAGCTTTGAGCGTCAATGGGCGGCTGGCGCCGACAGCATAACCGAACTCCCAAGGGGCGCTGGGGAGCAGGTTCTTGGTGGCAAGCGGGTTCAGCGCAAAATTCCAGCCTTTGGCATTCTTCGAGAGCAGCAATTTGGTCTCAAGCTCGTGATCGAGCGTTTGTCGGGCCACGGCGTTTGGGGTAGCATGATCGGACTGAACATCGTGTCCTTCCACTTCCTTGATGATCTTGTCCGCTTCATTGATCTGCTCGTATTCGACATAGAGGACCGGATTGACGAAGTGCTCCTGTGCCAGTGGCCGGACGCGATTCTCCCAGCGAAACCCGGTGAAGACTGTACTGTCGTTGAAGGTGGTTTGGCCATCCACGTAAAGTTCCGTGGTCCACCACGCCTTCACCCCGTATTCGAATTCTGCCCAGTAGGCGTGAAAGTCATTGCCGCCGCGCTGTGTACCAAAGGTCGAGAAGTACTCAACCTCCAGATTTCCTGGCTCCTCAAGGTAATGATCGTAGGTGACGATGTAGGGGCTCTCCTGCGCGGAAGAAGAACGTGTGCTCATCAGGGCGGCGACGGCTAAGGCACCGAAGATCGCCAAGCGGCGCAGGGTTCCCATCCGCTTGCGATGTTCAAGTGCGGAAAGAGCCCCATCCGCTGCTCGGGTGGAAGCCGACCCGTTCCCAGGGCCTCCTCTCTTGCCGATGTCCGGAGGCGAGATGAGACGAAATAAGACGTGATTCTTCGGGAGCATTGACCCTCCTACGATCAACCGAGCTGACGCTGACCTTAACTATTGCCGCAGTCAAGGCCATCTATATGTGCTTCTTACCAATCTTGTTGCGACAATGTCGCATTAATTGGATCTCTCCTCCCCCGAGGAGTTGCGGCATGTCCTTGAGCGGTAATAAACTAGGACCAAATTGATCGTATTTCTGGCGTTCGCCCGTGTCAACGCGTGAGCTAGAGATTCTGTTGCAACATAGTCGCAACAAGGCGCAAGACAAAGAGGAAGGTCTGATTATGCCCTTTGCCAACACTGAAATCCCCGGCAAGTTCCAGGCGCTGCTGGCCGAGCGCGGCATTCGCATGACCGGACAGCGCCGCGCCATCCTGAACGTCATCGAGACTGCAAAGAAACACCTGGGCGCAGGCCAGATCCTTCGCCGCGCCCGCAAGCTTGACCCCTCAATTGACCGCAGCACGGTGTATCGCACGCTCGGTTTGCTCAAGCGCCAAGGTCTGATCGACGAACTCGATCTAATGCACATTGAAGGTGAAGCGCACTATTACGAGCGGAAACTGAACCGCGATCACATTCACCTGGCCTGTCTGCGTTGCGGCAGAATCACGGAGTTTGTGAGCGAACTGTTTGAGTCGCTCAAGGCCGAGATCGAAAAGGATTGCGAATACCGCATCGCCGTGGCTCGCCTGGAATTCGGCGGATACTGTTCTAGGTGCCG
>JAGWRJ010000181.1 GCA_028869725.1 Alphaproteobacteria bacterium
GCTTCATGGCCTCGACGGTGACATCCCGACCGGTCAGGCCTGTCCCACCGGTTGTGATCACGCAGTCGATTTCTGGATCAGCTATCCACGCCGAAAGCTGTGCGCGAATACGCGTGACATCATCGCGCAGGAGATTACGCGCGACCAAAATATGACCGGCTTCAGTAATACGGGAGGCGAGCGTGTCCCCGGACGTGTCGTTCTGCGTAGTACGCGTGTCGGAGACGGTCAGTACCGCGATCCGTACCGGGATGAAGCGGATAGTCTCATCGATCACAGACTGAGGCATCAGACTCGTCCTGGCGTGTGCAGCGGCGTGGTGGGGCCGTCTGCAGGGTGAAAATGCAGCTTCGGCGCGATAGCGCTGAACCGAATTCCACGTCTAGCATACATCGCCTTGCCTGCACGGTCACAACGTGCGTCTGTCACCTCAGTTGGACAGGTTTGTGTCCGCAAGCCCTAATGCATGGATGCGCGCGCGGATTTCCTGCAGGTCATGCCAGGCGAGCCGCTTTTGCGCGGGCTGCCGCAAGAGGTAGGCTGGATGCAGTGTCGGCATCATCGGCACCATCTTGCCGGCCGCGAAATACTCAAGCCAAGTCCCACGCAGGCGCAAAATGCCGTCCGTCCGTCCGCTCACATGCCGCACCGCCGTTCCCCCGAGAAGAATGATCAGCTCCGGAGCTGCGAGCTCGATGTGACGGCGCAAAAAGGGCAGACAGATCGCCGCCTCCTCGGGGCTTGGCACCCGATTGCCAGGCGGTCGCCAGTTGAGGACGTTGGTGATGTAGACGTTCTGTTGGCGTGACAGGCCAATTGCCGCCAGCATGCGATCAAGCAGCTGTCCTGCTCGGCCGACAAAGGGTTTGCCAGCCTTGTCCTCCTCGGCACCGGGCGCTTCGCCAATGCAGAGGATTTTGGCACCTGCGATGCCGTCGGCGAAGACAGTTGATTTGGCAGCAGTCTTCAGGGGGCAGCCCTCAAAAGCTTCTAGGGCAGCCCTCAGAGCCTCAAGGCTGTTGCAGCTGGCCGCGAGCTCGTTGGCGCGTGAGATCGGGTCTGGGACCAAAGGTGCCGCCGGCCCCTCTGAAGGCGGCTTGGATCCTGGCGACGGAGGCAGGGCCCCTGGCTGGCGCTCGGCTTCCGCATCAATGCGGCGAAAGCGGTCTGCCGGGACGTCAAGCACAGCCTCATCGGCCCCGGCGGCAACCAGCCAGGCGAGCTGAAAGAGAGCATCACGAACATCCACCATGACCCCAGCATAATCGTGCCGGAGGGCTTCGCGCCACCGTTGACCCCGGTCACCTAAGCGCCCCATAAACGCCTGAACGACAAACGATCCATTTACTGAGGCAATAGACGATGAGCGAGGCGGCCGAGCGCGAAAGCATGGACTATGATGTCGTGATCGTCGGCGCCGGTCCGGCCGGACTGTCCGCGGCGATACGGCTGAAGCAGCTCGCCGCCCAGAAAGGCGAGGAGCTGAGCGTCTGCGTCCTGGAGAAGGGTTCAGAGGTCGGAGCCCATATCCTGTCGGGAGCGGTCATAGATCCACACGCTCTCAATGCACTCCTGCCTGACTGGAAGCAGCAGGGCGCACCCGTCGACACGGAAGTTCGTGACGATCGCTTCTATTATCTCGGGCATTCTGGCGCGGTCCGCATACCTAACATCCTGTTGCCGCCGCTCATGAGCAATCACGGCAACTACATCGTCAGTCTTGGCAATCTGTGCCGCTGGCTGGCGACGCAGGCAGAATCCCTGGGTGTGGAAATCTATCCGGGCTTTCCGGCGGCGGAGGTGGCCTACGGTTCCAATGGCGAGGTGCATGGGGTCATCACCGGCGACATGGGCGTGGCTCGTGATGGGCATCACAAGGATAGCTACACCCCCGGAATGCTCCTAAGGGGAAAGTATACACTGTTTGCTGAAGGCGCGCGTGGCTCGCTCACCAAGTCGCTGCGCCAGCGGTTCGAGCTGGAAAAAGACTGTGATGTCCAGAAGTTCGGGATCGGTTTGAAAGAGTTATGGGAACTGGCTCCGGGAAAGCATCGCAAAGGGCTTGTGTTGCATTCCATGGGCTGGCCGCTCGACAGTCGTACCGGCGGCGGTCTCTTTATGTACCATTTTGGTGACAATCTGTGTGCCGTCGGCTTCGTGGTACATCTGAACTACACAAACCCGTATCTGTCTCCCTTTGATGAATTCCAGCGGGTCAAACATCATCCGCTGATCAAACCCTATCTCGAGGGAGGCAAGCGCATTTCCTACGGTGCACGCGCCATCACCGAAGGTGGCTTTCAATCGGTACCGAAGCTCAGCTTTCCGGGCGGTGCGCTGATCGGATGTGCCGCCGGGCTGGTGAATGTGCCACGGATCAAGGGGACGCATAACGCCATGGCCAGTGGCATGATGGCGGCGGAAGCGGCGTTTGCAGCGGTTGCGGAAGGCAGGGCTCATGACGTGTTGGCGTCCTATGAAGACGCGTACCGCCAAAGTTCAGTTTACAAGGATTTGAAGCGCGTGCGGAACGTCAAACCGCTATGGTCGCGTTTCGGCACCGCTGCGGGAGTCGTTTTGGGCGGCTTTGACATGTGGACCAACCAGCTGCTCGGAGTGTCGCTGATGGGAACGCTGCGGCACGCCAAGCCCGACTATGCGACCCTGAAGCCAGCCCGTGAGGCCCGCAAAATTGAATATCCCAAACCAGATGGCGTCATCAGTTTCGACAAGCTGTCGAGCGTGTTTCTGTCGAACACCAATCACGAAGAGGACCAGCCAGTTCATCTGCAGTTGAAGGACCCGACAATTCCGATCCGCGTCAACCTGCCCGAATATGCCGAGCCCGCTCAGCGGTACTGCCCCGCGGGGGTCTATGAAGTCGTCGATGATCCCTCCGGACCGAGATTCCAGATCAACGCCCAGAACTGCGTGCATTGCAAAACCTGTGACATCAAGGATCCGTCGCAGAACATAAACTGGGTTCCTCCCGAAGGCGGGGGTGGGCCGAACTATCCCAACATGTGACGTTCAGAAACGAGACCCTATGACCCTTCGTCAACGGCCGTTTGTACTTGCCGCCATCGTGTGCATGACGGTTACGCTGGGTGCCTGCGGCCACCTAAGCTCGATATCGGGCAACGGTACGCACCCCCAGGTCCAGAACCTTCCGGTGTCGCGGCAAGCCACCGCGTATGGCCAGTATCTGTCCGGCCATCTCGCTGCCAGCGATCACGACCTCGCGGCAGCAGCCAAGTTCTACAGCGAGGCGCTGGCGCACGACCCCCAGAATACCGACATTCTGGCCCGTGCGTTTCTGTTCACCGCTGCAGCAGGCGACATGAAGCAGGCGACTAAGCTTGCAAATGCAGTGATTGCGCGTAATCCAAGCGACCGCACTGCACGCCTTGCTCTTGCGGTTGATGATCTGGCAAACGGCAACTACGCTGGCGCCCGTACCCAGATCGCCCAGTCGGCGCGTGGTCCATTCACGTCACTGACCCTGACACTCCTGGATGCATGGGCAAGGCAAGGTCTCGGTCAGACCAATCAGGCCCTTAAGGATCTCACAGAGGTAACCAATCAGGGAGGAACTGAAGCGCTCGCGCGGTATCATAGCGCACTCATTCTTTCCCTGGCGGGCAAACCCCATCAGGCCGACAAGGACTTTGCCGCGGCCCTGGCAGCCTCTGGACCCACGCCCCGACAGGTCGAAGCTTATGGGCGCTTTCTTGAGCGCGAGGAATCTGCAGCCAAGGCCTCCGCGTTTTACGCGAGGTTCGCCAAGGTGCCGAGTCTTGCGGCGATTGTTCAGGAAGCCCGGGCGCGAATGGCCGCCGGCAAAAAGCCGACACTTCTGGTCCAGACTCCGCAGGAAGGTGCAGCCGAAGCACTCTTCGGGATCGCGGCGTCCCTGACTGACCGCTCCAGTGCGGATGTGGCCATTCTGTATTTGCGCTTTGCGCTGTTTCTGGCCCCAGATCTCAACCTCGCCAAGATCGTGCTTGCCGACCGCTTCGAGGCGCTCCACAAATGGCAGCTTGCCATCGATACCTATCACAGCGTATCTGCGGATTCGCCCTATAAAACAGCAGCTTCAATCGAAGCGGCCGTTGATCGTACCCGCATCGGCCAGAACGATCTGGCGGTTGCCGAGCTGACGGCGATTACCAAGGTCCAGCCTCAGAGCGTGACCGCCTGGACTGCGTTGGGTGACGCGTGGCGCAACGAAGGGAATTATACGCACGCGACGTTGGCCTACACACAGGCAATCCGCGCCGCAGGCAGGCCCGCGTCCAAGGACTGGCCGCTCTACTATGCACGCGCCATTTGTGAACAGCAGACCAAGCATTGGGATGCTGCCGAAGCGGATCTCAAACGTGCTCTTGCCCTGTCTCCCGACCAGCCAGATGTTCTCAACTTCCTGGGCTATAGCTGGGTGGATCGCGGCGAACATTTATCAAAAGCGCTGTCACTGCTTGAAAAGGCACGGGCACTCAGTCCCTTGGATGGCTACATCGTCGATAGTGTGGGCTGGGCCTATTATCGGCTGGGGCGCTACAAGGACGCCGTGGCGGCTCTGGCCCAGGCGGTGCAATTGGTACCGGGGGATCCCACCATCAACGAACATTACGGCGATGCTCTCTGGCGTGCCGGTCGGCAGTTACAGGCGCGGTTCCAATGGAACCATGCGCTAGCGTTCGGTGCCCGCGGGAAGGACAGACAGGAACTCGAGCAGAAGCTGCTGTATGGCCTGCCCGCCAAGGCTGTCGTGGTGCGCGCTAAAAAACGCTGATGCTGCACGAGCTGGCGCGCGCAAAGATTAATCTCTATCTGCACGTGGGTGGCCGCCGTGCGGATGGCTATCATGCGTTGCAAAGCCTGGTGTGCTTCACTGAAGCAGGGGACCACCTGAGCGTCGAGTCGGCGCCAGCGCTCAGTCTCGAGCTCGCAGGACCATTTGGCGCCAGCCTCACGGATGACGCAGACAATCTTGTCCTGCGCGCCGCCGCCGCGCTGGCTCGCGCGGCTGGCCGACCACAGGGTGCACGCATGCGACTGGTCAAATCACTGCCGGTGGCCTCGGGCATCGGGGGAGGTTCGGCGGATGCCGCAGCTGCGCTGCGTGCATTATCGCGCCTTTGGGCATTCACTCCTGAACCGGAGCAGCTTAAACAGATCGCTCTTGATCTGGGATCGGACGTCCCGGTCTGCCTTGTCAGCCGGCCGGCGCAGATGTCAGGCCGGGGCGAGCAGGTGGACGAGATCAATGGCCTGCCAGCATTGCCTCTACTTCTCGTCAATCCGCTGGTTGCGGTTTCGACAGCGTCGGTATTCCGCCTCCTCGGTCGCAATACGGAGGATCCGCCACCACAAGCGCCACGATGGCGGGGTGCGTCGTCGTCCGCAGAACTGGTGACGTGGCTGCAAACGACGCGCAACGATATGCAGGAAGCCGCTTGCGTGCTCGCCCCCGAGATCGGGGACGTGCTCGGCCAACTGGAACGGGCGGGTGCACAACTGGCCCGGATGTGTGGCAGCGGTGCGACCTGCTATGGTCTTTTCGCGGACGATGCGGCATGTGCTGCAGCCGCACGGGAGATTGCAGTTCACAGGCCAGGGTGGTGGGTATGTCCCACACGCATTGCCGGTCCCTTATAGTTTGGCCGTATTTGCTTCCGATCGGCCCTTAAGGAGGTTGGTTCCTTGGCCCCACAGCTATCATTTCGCAGCTGGTTTAGTAGCTGCGGGCAACACAGAATTCGGCGATATCCATCAGGGCCTGGCTGATCTCCGGGGAAGGCAGGCGAGACGCCGCGGCTATGGCGGCGTTGGCATAGCCCCGCGCCCGGGCCTGGCTCTCGCCAATCGCGCCGGTCTCGCGGACGATCTGAATGGCTGTCTCGAGGTCGCGATCCTTCTGCTCACCGGCTTCAATCACGCGCTGCCAGAAGCGACGCTGAGGCCCATTCGCGCGTTGATGGGCTAGGATCACGGGCAATGTCACCTTGGCCTCGCGGAAATCATCTCCGACGGCCTTGCCCATCTGCTGCTCGCCGCCTGAATAATCGAGCGTGTCATCCGTGAGCTGAAAGGCAATGCCGAGGTTAAGACCGTAATCTCTCAGAGCTTCCACAATCGGACGAGGTGCCGCTGCTATTGCTCCGCCTGCCTCTGCCGAGGCGGCGAACAGGGCAGCCGTCTTGGCGGTGACGACCGCGAGGTAGTCAGCCTCGGTGGTTCCCAGATTGTTGGCCGAGCGCAACTGCATGACTTCGCCCTCGGCAATGACCGAGGAAGCCCCGGCCAAAATGCCCAGGACCCCGAGGTCACCGGTCTCGACCATCAGCTCGAAAGCCCGGCTGAACAGGAAGTCTCCGACCAGGATCGATGGTTTATTGCCCCAGACCACATTTGCCGCCACCTTGCCGCGGCGCAGGGCGCTGGCATCGACCACATCGTCATGGAGCAGCGTTGCGGTGTGGATAAATTCCACCGCTGCCGCGAGATTGAGGTGGTGGGTGCCGACATAGTTGCAGGCTCGCGCTGCTGCCAATGTCAGCATTGGACGTAACCGCTTGCCACCCGAATCAATGAGGTGGCGGGATAATTCGGGAATCAGCGTCACCGCGCTCGACATACGGGCGTGGATGAGCGCATCTACAGCCTGCATATCGGCCGCCACCAGCGCAAAGAGCGCATCGACCGGCGATTCTTCGCCAGTGGGGAGGGTTATCTTGCCAAGCTCGGCGGCGACAATCATGAAACAGAACTTTCTGGCCCCTTGCTTGGAGCCGTGGCGAGCGCGGACATTAGGGAGGGCGCCGAAGGCCGGTCAAGGAGCACGGTCCCGCGTGCGTCAAGGCCCGAGGCGGCCTCCGCCAAGAAAGGCTAGCTTACCTAAAGGTAATTCATGCGCGAAGTCCTCAAGACAAACAATCCCGTTGAGTTGAACTTTGCCGAAGCCGTGCTCTCTGATGCCGGTATTCCGAGCGTTGTTTTCGATGGGCACATGAGCGTGATGGATGGCAGCATGGTCATTTTGCCGCGCCGCCTGATGGTCGCGGATGCGGACGCTGAGGAGGCCAGGCGGCTCATTACGGTGGCGCTCGCCGAGCCGCCGCCGTGGAGTTGATGGCAATGGAGCCTCTCGTCGCCGGGTGTGACGGCTTTCTGGGCGGACGGATCCGCGTCTGTCAGCCCCGTCTTGGCTTTCGCTCGGGTCTTGACGCGGTGATGGTTGCGGCCGCGGTTCCGGCGGAACCTGGTAGCCGCGTCCTCGAACTCGGCATTGGCTGCGGAGCGGCAGCACTTTGCGTGGCGGCCCGGGTGGATGGCTGCGTGATCGAGGGAGTGGACCTGGATGCCGGACTTGTCGCGCTAGCCAATCAAAATGCGGCTCGTAATGGGAAGTCGCTCATGGTGCGGGCCCATCCTGGGGATGTCTTCGCGCTGCCACGGTCGTTACGGCGCCAGTTCGACCACGTCTTTACCAATCCACCGTTCCATGGCCAGGCCGGGTTGAGCTCGCCACATCCTGAACGCGCGAGCGCCCGTCAGGACGATGGCCGATTGGGGGACTGGTTGCGCTCCGGCCTTCGGCGCACGGCACCGGGGGGCAGCTTTACCGCCATCCTGCGCGCAGACCGGCTTGGCGAGGCGCTGTCTGTGCTGCCGGAGGGCGGGATCAGCGTACTACCCCTTTGGCCGCGCGCCGGACAGGAGGCCCGCCGGGTAATACTCCAGGCGATCAAGGGAGCGCGCAGTCCCCTGCGTCTGCTGAGTGGGCTCGTACTGCACAATCCCGACGGAGGTTACACCGCTGAGGCAGATGTCGTGCTCGCGCAGGCCGGCCCGCTCTTGATGGCGCGTGAGCGCCTCCTATAGGGTCCGCCCGCCAAACCGGGACATGTGCCGTGGCCGACATGCTGACATTTCAGGACGTGATCTTGACCCTGCATCGCTACTGGGCAGCGAACGGGTGCCTCATTCTTCAGCCCTATGACATGGAAATGGGCGCGGGCACCTTCCATCCAGCCACCACTCTGCGTGCGCTCGGGCCAGCCCCTTGGCGAGCGGCCTATGTGCAGCCCTCGCGCCGGCCTTCCGACGGACGCTACGGAGAGAACCCCAACAGGTTACAGCACTACTACCAGTATCAGGTCATCCTCAAACCAGCCCCTGAAGATGTACAACAGCTCTATCTGGGATCGCTCACGGCAATCGGCCTTGACCCGGCACGTCATGACATCCGCTTCGTGGAAGATGACTGGGAGAGTCCGACGCTGGGCGCATGGGGGTTGGGCTGGGAAGTCTGGTGCGATGGTATGGAGGTCACGCAATTCACCTACTTCCAGCAGGTGGGCAGCATTGAGTGCGAAACCGTCGCGGTGGAGCTCACGTATGGTCTTGAGCGCCTGGCGATGTACGTGCAGAGCGTCGAGAACGTTTATGACCTCAGGTTCAATGAAGATGTCCTCTATGGTGAGGTGTTTCATCAAGCGGAGCGGGAATATTCCGCGTTCAACTTCGAACATGCCGACACGGAGATACTCTTTCGTCACTTTGACGATGCGGAAATGGAATGTCGGCGGCTGGTGGCATCCCAGCTCGCATTGCCGGCCTACGACCAATGCATCAAGGCCAGTCACGCCTTCAATCTTCTGGATGCCCGAGGGGTCATCAGCGTGACGGAGCGGGCCGCATACATCGCCCGTGTACGCACTTTGGCCAAGGCCTGTTGTGAGACCTGGCTCGCCAGCGGGCAGGGCGCCTATGCGCCGAGGTACGCGTGATGGCTGAATTTCTGCTCGAACTGTTCAGCGAAGAAATCCCAGCGCGTATGCAGGTTCAGGCCGCGCGTGATCTTGAACGGCTCATGGTCGGGGCATTGAGCGATCGCGGAATGCTGTTCGAAGCGATACGCAGCCTTTCCGGGCCGCGCCGCCTTGTACTCGTCATCGAAGGACTTGCGAGCCAGCAGCCGGATCTGCGCGAGGAGAAAAAGGGGCCGCGCGTAGGGGCGCCGCAGAAGGCGATCGACGGCTTTCTGCGGTCAGCGGGCGTCAGTCTGGATGAATGTCTCATTCAACGCGACGCCAAGGGCGAGTTTTATGTCGCCATCATCGAGCGTAAGGGGCGCAGCACCCTGGAGGTGCTGGCTGATATCGTGCCCGAAGTCATGGGCAAATTGCCCTGGCCCAAATCCATGCGCTGGGGGACGAGCGGGAGTGCCCGCTGGGTGCGCCCGCTTCATGGCATCCTGGCGCTATTTGATGCAGAGGTGGTGCCTTGCACATTCGCCGGGGTCAAAAGCAGCAACGTGACGTATGGGCACCGCTTCCTCAGTGAGCACAGACCGATCGTGGTGCACCGCTACGGGGATTATGAGGCTGCCCTGAAGGCGGCTTACGTGGTGTTGGACCCCGAAGAGCGCAAGGAAATCATTTCCCACGAACTCAAGCAACGGAGCTTTGCGCTCGGGCTAGAGCCTATCGATGACGAGGGGTTACTGAACGAAGTCGCTGGACTTGTAGAGTGGCCAGTTGTGCATCTGGGTCTGATTGAAGATGCGTTCATGACGGTGCCGCCGGAAATCCTGCAGACCTCTATGCGTACCCACCAGAAATACTTTGCTCTGCGCGAACCGGGTACGGGCAGGATGGCGCCACGTTTTGCCGTTGTTGCCAACATGCGGGCAGTGGATGATGGCAAGCAGATCATCGCTGGCAATGAGAGGGTGCTAAGGGCGCGACTTTCTGATGCCAAGTTTTTCTGGGACCAGGATCGCAAAATTCGTCTTGCCGACCGTGTCGGCGCGCTCCGCAACATCGTGTTCCATGCCAAACTTGGGACACAATATGCGCGGGTCGAGCGGATTGAGGCGCTCGCAGCGCTGATCTCGGAAAAGATCGGTGCCGACGTGGCCAAAGCCCAACGGGCGGCACGGCTGTGCAAGGCCGATTTGACCACAGGTGTGGTCGGTGAGTTTCCGGAACTGCAAGGTGTAATGGGCCGCTACTACGCGCTTCATGATGGTGAAGACGTCGACGTTGCTGATGCGATTCGTGATCATTACCGTCCGATTGGACCGCAGGACGTTGCACCTGTGGCACCACTATCCGTAGCGGTGGCGCTAGCCGATAAGATCGACAGCCTGGTCGCCTTTTTCCTGAACGGAGAGCGCCCGACCGGATCCGGTGACCCTTATGCTCTGCGGCGCGCCGCTCTAGGGATCATCCGCATTATTCTGGATAGTAGAGCCCGCCTTCCCTTGTTGGAGATATTTACGAGGGCGCAGGAACTTATTGCTCCAGCGCACGGCCCCGAGGGCGACAAGGATGCTGCTACGTCCGTCCTTAGCTTCCTGGCAGAGCGTTTGAAAGTGTCGTGGCGCGAAAAGGGCACGCGCCACGACCTCATTGATGCGGTTCTTAGTCTCGGTGACGAAGATGATCTTGTCCGCCTTGTGGCACGGGTCGATGCATTACAGAACCTTCTGAGTTCGGAGGACGGCGCCAACCTGCTGATCGCCTACCGTAGAGCTGCGAACATCCTGCGGGCCGAAGAGAAAAAGGACGGTTGCAGCTATGCGGGAATTCCTGATCCGCAGGCCTTTGTCCAACCAGAAGAGGAAGGCCTGTTCATCGATCTCGCCACTGCCGGAGAGCTGATTGCCGCTGAAATCGGACGTGAGCGATTCATCGAGGCGATGGCTGTGATGGCGCGTCTGCGCGGCCCGGTGGATGCATTCTTCGACAAGGTCACCGTCAATGCCGATGATCCGGCACTGCGCCGCAACCGTCTGCTTCTGCTATCGCGTCTTCGCTCGACGCTGCATCTAGTCGCTGACTTTTCGCGGATCGAAGGTTAGAAGTTGCAGGCCCTGTCTGTGTCGACCCATGCAGGGAAGGCTGTAGGACCAGCCAAAGGGCCGCGACAGGGGTTGCCGAACGGCCTGAAGGCAGCCGTCACGGAGAGGTGCATCAATGATGCGCCTTTTCATGTTTGACATGAGGGCCGCGATTTCGTGCTCTATGAGCCGAGCCACCAAACCGGATTGAACACGATGCAATGGGTATATTCCTTTGGCGATGGACGGGCGCAGGGTGCGGCCGCGATGA
>JAGWRJ010000182.1 GCA_028869725.1 Alphaproteobacteria bacterium
GCCATCTCGTAGGCCGCCTTCGATGCAATTTCCGTCGGCGAAGGACCGCGTTCTATATCAAGGGATGGCGAAAACACCTCGAATGATCCATTTACCCGGGTACGCACCGCAGCGCCAAGCACGCGCGGACCAGATAGGCTCAACTCGCGCATCTTTCTCTCTGACATCAGAACAAGCGCGACCCCGCCTTCCGCTGGCGAGCAGAACATGAACTTGGTCAAGGGATCTGAGACCATCTGAGCACGCAGAATTGTCTCGGCGTCGACAGGCTGTCTGCGCCAGGCATGCGGCGTACCTGCGCCATTTTCGAACGCCTTTTCGGCGACTCGCGCCAGGGCCATTGGTGTAATGCCGTAAAGTCCCATGTATCGGGTGATCTTTGTGGCAAAGAATTGTGTCGTCAGCATCAAGCCAGCTTCGCCATACCACTCTGGCAAACCCCACTCTTTGGGATCGGGATTGAACGCCCCACGTGGATGCTTGTCGAAGCCGACCACAAGACCGAGGTCAAACTCACCAGACTTGATGGCCCAATAACCGGAGAGTAACGCCGAACCGCCAGTAGCGCAGCCATTGGCAACGTTGATGAACTGAACCCCGGTCAAGCCCAGATGGGGCAGCATTGCATCGGCGTTGCCCGCAGCCGAAGAGCCGCCGAACGCGAATTGCATCTGCTTCCAGTCGAGACCGGCGTCATCGAGCGCCTGACGGGCCGCGAACACGCCCTGCTCAAGACCGCTGCGATCATCATGGCGGCCAAACGGATGAATGCCGGCACCGACGATGTGAACCTCACTCATGACCCCTGGGCTCCGTTGCTTGGTTCGAAGGCATATAACAGCGCAGGATTTAGCCCTGCGCGTGCAAATTCCATGGTAGTCAGCCGCATCGGCATGCCAATCTTCAGGCATGCGGGATCTTCTACCGCGATGCGGGTTTCCACGATCACTTGTCCTGGAAGCTCGACGTAACCGAGTGCAAAAGGCCTGAAACTGCGCTCATCATCATCGCCGGCATAAGGCGGCGACTTGGGACGAAACCGCTGCACGGTATAGGACCAGAGCCTGCCCTCGCGGGCGAGGCGAACCGGTTCGTATTGCGAGGCTTCGCTGCCGGACGGCATGGGAAACACTATCCGCCCATCGCGCTTGCGCCGCCCCCCGATCAGGTAAGGTCCTTCCGGCCCCGTCCCCATCAGTCCGTCGGCAATCGGCTTCATCATCGCCGTCCTTTGCGCTCGCTCCCCTGCCCTACGATAACGGCTTGGACAAAAAAGTCACGAATGACTTATACAGTCTGATACGATTTTTTCCTGTCCGAGCACAGAACCCGGACAGCGTGGGAGGACAAGGATGATTGATTTGGAAGCCGCCCAGACCCTGGGCGACGTGGCGCGGTTGCAGGCGCTGGCCAGAGGCGAGGTTACGGCCTTCCGTTTCGAAGGGCGCAGTACCAGCTTTGCCGAGTTCAACCGCCACGCCTGCCAGATTGCGAACGGGCTTCTTGCCGAAGGCGTGACGAAGGGCAGCCGGGTCTGCCATCTCGGCAAGAATTCCGATGCCTATTTCGAAGCTCTCATCGGTGCCGCCAAGGCGGGGGCAGTGATGGCCCCCATCAACTGGCGCCTCGCCCCTCCGGAGATCGCCTACATCATCAATGATTGCGCTGCAGAAATTCTCTTCGTTGGACCAGAGTTCCTCGGGCTGGCCCGGGAACTTGCGCCACAGCTCTCGACCATACGCAAATTCATACTGCTGGAAGGTGGTGACCGCCTCGGGCCTGACTTTGCCGGCTGGCGTGACGCCCAGCAAGACCATGAACCCGCCGCCACAGCAGGATGGAACGACGTGGTCCTGCAACTTTACACCTCAGGGACTACCGGCAGGCCAAAAGGCGCCATGATCCGTAATTCCGGCATCCTCGGGATGCGCCGGCAACGCCCGGAGGACATTCCTGAATGGAACCGGTGGAATGACAGCGATGTGGCCCTGGTGGCCATGCCGGTATTTCACATCGGCGGCACGGGCTGGGGGATTACGACCCTGGTCAACGGGGCCGAAGGTATAATCGCGCGCGAATTCGATCCCCATACCGTGCTCGACTATATCGAGCGTGATGGAATCACCAAAATCTTCATGGTTCCCGCCGCGATGCAGATCGTGGTACGCCACCCCAGAGCCCGCGAGGTCGACTATTCGCGGATCAAATACATCCTTTATGGTGCCTCCCCCATACCGCTCGACCTGTTGCGCGAATGCATGACGGTGTTTGGTTGTGGTTTCGTGCAGATGTATGGCATGACAGAGACGACCGGTACCATCGTAGCGCTACCACCAGAAGATCACGACCCGCGGGGCAACGAGCGTATGCGCTCGGCTGGCAAGCCTCTGGCCGGCGTCGAGATCGCAATTCTGGACGAGGACGGCAATCCGCTGCCACCGCGCCAAGTAGGAGAAATCGCAACCCGCTCTATAGCCAATATGGCCGGCTACTGGAAAATGGAGGACGCGACCGCCAAGACCATTGACGCAAATGGCTGGCTAAGGACCGGTGACGCTGGATATGTGGACGAAGACGGTTATGTCTACATCCATGATCGGGTTAAGGACATGATCATCTCCGGCGGGGAAAACGTCTATCCTGCCGAGGTAGAGAATGCCATCTTCGGCCACCCGGACGTCGCTGACGTTGCAGTGATCGGGGTACCGGACGCCAAATGGGGAGAGGCTGTGAAAGCCATCGTCGTGGCCAAAGCTGGATCATCCCCAAGCCCCTCCGATATCATCCAGTGGGCGCGGGCCCGCATTGCCGGATACAAGACTCCCAAATCGGTCGATTTTGTCGAGGCACTGCCGCGCAATCCCTCGGGCAAGATTCTGCGCAGACAACTGCGCGAGCCTTTCTGGGAGGGCAAGGAACGTCGGGTAAACTGACGCGCATAAGGCTGACAGACTGCCAAACGCGACCTTTGTTGCGCAAATTCGGCCTATTGTCCGCGTGCCCAGGCCTTGGCGTCCGGTGAGGAAACCCATCGGATGGCATTGGTGATCAGCCGCCGGTAATTTGCATCGGCATAGGTCACCGGCCCATCACCCGGCTGCAGATATACAAGCGGTGCCTTGCCGGCGCGCTTATACCAGCCTACGAGATTTGAGCCGTCCGAATGCGCCCAGCCCTCGTTGCTGTACATATGTCCACCCACGGCGCGCGCGGCCGAATAAAAATTGTCGCGTGTAAAGGCATAGTCCGAGCGTAGAAGCGGTATGACGTCAGGCTCGTAGACTTCAAAAAGATAAAGCTCGTCCTTCAGTTCGAACTGCTCAGGTATGCCCGCAAGTACCGGGTGGGCCGGCGCCAGCGCCTCAACCTGATGGACCACATCGTGGCGATACCCGGAATCCGGACGGGCACGGCCACGATCCTGTGCCGGCTGATAGAGAAAGCGCCCACCAAGCAGATCTCCGTACTCTTCCCACAGCGGCCACCCTGCAATGGCATGGTGCAGCGCGACGATACCGATACCTTCCTCCAGGAGCGCACGAAATCCCTGTCTGAAGTCATCGTCCGGTGGGATGAATTTGGGCCCGTTGGCAGCGCGGAAGTCGATACCCGGCATGTCGTAGAGGACGAGCGCATCAAAGCCTCTCATCGCTTTTGGATTCATGAGGCGCTGTGCCGCCGGCTGCTCGACCAGGCTAGCCGCGACCCCTTCCATGTCATCAAACATGGCCATGAACGGATCGCGCAGGTAGGGATGCCCCTTCGCCACTACCAGGACGTTCAGAGGTTCGCCGTAGCGGACAATGGGCATCGCCCCTTACCCCAGTTTGAGCAATTGCTTGCCAAAATTGGCTCCAGAGAACAGCCGCATCAGCGTGCGGGGCGCATTCTCTAGGCCATGCTGCACGTCCTCTTTGTACCTGATCTGGCCGGAGCGGATCCACTCGGTGATCCGCCCGCGGGCCCAAGGGTACTCATTTACGTAATCCAGTACGATGAAACCCTGCATGCTGGCGCGCTTGAAGATTAGGTTGAAATAGTTTTCAGGACCGGCAGGCATCTGTCCGAGCTCGTAGCGTGAAATCCCTCCGCAGACCACAACGCGTGCATGTAGCGCCAGTTCGCCCAGCAGCGAATTGAAAATCTTGCCGCCGACATTGTCCCACAGGACATCAATGCCACCAGGTGCCAATGACTTGATCTGGTTTCGGACACTTCCATCCTTGTAGTCCACTGCAGCGTTGAAGCCGAGCTCGTCCGTGAGCCAGCGACATTTATCGGCTCCCCCGGCAACTCCGATAACTTTGCAACCTCCAATTCGGGCAATCTGCCCCACCACCGAGCCCGTAGCCCCGGCAGCACCGGTTACAACCACAGTATCGCCAGGAAAAGGTCTGCCGATTTTATTAAGGCCAAAAAAGGCCGTCATCCCCGTCGTGCCGAGTACACCAAGGTTGGCACTGAGCAGATCATTGTCATCAAGCTTGATGATATCCTTGGCCGCCACGGTAGGATGATCCTGCCAGCCAAGCATGCCCATGACCTTGTCACCGGGCTTGAGGGAGGGATCCTTGGAGTTGAGCACCTCGCCTACGCCCGAGCCGCGCATCACCTCGCCAATTTCGGTTGGTGCGACGTAGCCCCCGACATTCTCCATCCAGCCCTTCTGCGCAGGGTCGAAACCCAGATAGAGCGTCTTTACCAGCACCTCTCCGGCGCCCGGATCGCGAACCGGTACCTCACTCCATTTGAAATCGTCGTCCTTGAGTGGACGCCCCGTGGGGCGGCCGGCAATCAGCCATTGGCGATTCATCGTCATTCAGAACGTCCTCGATGGTCTAAAGCGGGCCAGAGGCGGCAAGCCAGCCGCCATCGGCAAGAAGCTCGGCGCCGGTCACAAAGCTCGATTCGTCACTGGCCAGAAAGAGCGCGCATTCACCCATTTCTTCAGGAGTTGCCATACGGCCTATAGGTTGGACACCTGAAAAAAACGCGCGCATTCCTTCCGGATCGCCACTAGCATCGAAGGCTGCCTGATTCATCGGCGTATCGATGGCACCTGGATGCAGGGAATTACAGCGGATCGTACGATAGTTCCGCGCGCAGTGGACAGCGACCGACTTGGTAAGGAGCCGCACACCTCCCTTTGACGCAGTATAGGCCGCTCCATTGGCCAGACCGATAAAGCCGGTAATGGACGAAACATTGACGATCGAACCTTTCGGTCCACCTGGGTTTTCCTTCATCGCCGCAACGGCATGCTGGCAGCCCAGCATGACGCCGGTGAGATTGACTGCCAGAACGCGATTCCACAGCTCGAGTGAAACTTCTTCGATGCTTCCTCCAGCGAAGATGCCCGCGTTGTTCATCAGTACGTCGAGCCGCCCGAAGCGCGCACGCGTCTGCTCCATCACGTTCTTCCAGTCTTTATCCTGGGTGACATCGTGATGCATATAGATGCCGCCAATCTCCGCGGCGACCGCATTTCCTGCTGCATCCTGCAGGTCACTCACTACAACCTTTGCGCCTTCGCGCGCGAAAATGCGAGCGGTAGCGGCACCAATACCGCTGGCTCCCCCCGTCACCACCGCAACTTTTCCCTGAAGCCGCCCTGCCATTATCCCAACCTCCTGACCGGATCGCGACCGTCCCAATTACGTGCAGCAGCACGCATCATCGCGAATGCTTCGCGTCCGCCTGGTGCGGGCTTCAGGATCTCCACCATCGTGCCTGGCCCACCGCCGGTATCGACATAGATCACTTCCCCCCCGCCGGGCAGCCTAGCCTCCTGCACAACGTGTCCGTCTGCCTGGGCGACCGCCGCACGCGCCTCCACCATATCCTCAACAAGAATGCAGACATGATGCAGACCTTCATGACCTTCGTCGCGCCAGGTCGTGTAGATCGAAGGGGCAAGATTATGCTGACGGATCAATTCGATCTGCAAATCGTTCCAGTACCCGATGGCGATCGAAAAATCGATTTGCGTCGGCACTCCGCGGTATTTTGTGTTCTCCAGCCCGACATGCTCGAGCATGAAGAATGGCCCCACACCCATAGTCCCGGTCCAGTACTGCAGCGCCGCATCAAAATCACCCGGAACATAGGCCAGCTGCATGATCTCGCCGAGCGCGGTTATCTGGCGTCTGCTCATGCCGACACCGCTGGCAGCGGCATGCCGATAGCATCAGCAATCGCCATATGCTGATACTGCAGGGCAAGTTCCTGACGACCATAGACGACTGTGGACCCCTCAGGCATCGCTACCATGTTGCGCCAGCCTTCAGCTGCCGTCACATAATCCTCGGTAGCCACCACATGGGCAGTGGCATCGAAAGCTGCCTCGACCTCCTTGCGATATTCCTCGGAATTGACACCGCTTGGCGCATAGATCGTCTTGTAGGTCACGGTTTCGCCGACCTCCTCCCCAGGAAAGTGACGAAATAGCGTGGTGTAGCTGAAACCCGGGCGGACAGACCCCACGAAAATGATGGTGTTGGGAAACAGGTAATGGATACCTGCCGGACCAGGAACAGGCCACTCACTCTCCGGCTTGCTCGCCCACTGCTCGACATCACGGCTGGCAAAACCTACCCGATGGTGGGGTCCGTACCGGTCGTAAACTGTGACGTCATTCCGGAAATAGGGCGCGAGCGTCTGCTTGTGCAGAGCTGCGAAGTGGTATCCCTCGCCATAGGTATCCAGCGCATACTTCCAGTTTGCGTTGACCGGGATCTGTCCTGTCTTTACCCGCTCGCATTTGCCAAGATCGAGCCCCGCCAGCACGTCACCAAAGCTGCCCAGATGGGCGTCTATATCCATCTGCGAACCCGGACTTGCTTGAACAAAGACAATGCCGTGACGTTCAGCAGCAGGTACAGCGATCAAGTGAGCGCTCGGCTCGAGACATCCCTGAAAGCGCTCGCGCTCTGGAACGCCAACAAGCGAGCCCTGCGTATCGAACGACCAGCCGTGAAACCAGCACGTGAAAAGCCTGGCTGAGCCTTCCTGCTCGCGGGCGAGGCGGGCACCACGGTGGGTACAGATATTGAGAAATGCCCGCACTTCGCCATCCGCGCCACGCACGACCACAATGGGAAGACCGGTTTCATCAAATAGACGGTAGCTACCCGCCCCCGGCAGCTCCCTCGACAGACATGCGACGATCGGAGTTTGACGAAACAGCTTTTGACGCTCGGCTGCGTGACGGGCGGGATCGGTATAGACGCGAACGTCGTTGCGCATGGGTGCCGGTGCCAGGTCCGAGGTGTTGTTGCGCACATGCGCGGCCAGCCTTCGCGCCTGTGCATAACGCGCCTCGAGCCGTTCAGCCTCGACACTGCCCATGGCAAACCTCCCTAGTCGAATTCCAGAACTGCACGTACCGCCGCTTCGATACGCCGGGGGTTGGGAACGAATTCGTCCTCGAGATTGGGCGCAAATGGTACCGGCGTATGCGGGCAGGTCACAGCCTTCACAGGTGCCTTGAGCCAGCGAAAGCCCTTGTCGGCGACAAGGCCGGCAATATCCGAGGCCATCGAACAGCGCGGCGGACTCTCATCGACGATGACAAGGCGGCCTGTCTTTTCGACACTTTCGAGAATCGTATCTTCGTCGAGAGGTGATGTGGTGCGCGGATCTACCACCTCCGCATGGATCCCGTCCTTGACCAGAGCATCGGCGACCTGCAAGGCCCGGGCAGCCATGGCGCCAAACCCGACAAGCGTTACATCGCTGCCTTCACGCAGGACATTGGCTTCGCCGAACGGAATCCGGTAGGCCTCGTCCGGCACTTCCGCCTCGGTATCGTATAGCGTTTTCGATTCCATGAAGATTACGGGGTCGTCGTCGCGAATCGCTTCAATCAGCAAACCCTTGGCATCATAGGCGTTCGATGGCATGACCACCTTAAGTCCCGGTACCATCGTAAACAGGGGGTGCAGGGTCTGGCTGTGCTGTGCTCCAGCGCGGAAGCCTGCACCGATCATCGTCCGGACCACCATCGGCGTTTTGGCCTTACCGCCGAACATATAGCGGAATTTGGCAGCCTGATTGTAAATCTGGTCAAAGCAGACCCCGACAAAGTCGACAAACATGATTTCGGCGACCGGCCGCAAACCAGTCACCGCCGCGCCGGAAGCCGCGCCGATAATCGCGCTTTCACTGATCGGCGTGTCGAGTACGCGCTGCGGTCCGAACTCCTTGAACAGACCTGCGGTGACGCCAAAGACGCCGCCAACGAGCCCCGCCTCGCCGCTGGCGCCCTGGCCGCCGGCGACGTCTTCTCCCAGCACGATAACCGAGGGATCGCGCCGCATCTCCTGGCGCAGCGCTTCGTTAATGGCCTGGCGATAGGATTTTTTTGGCATGAGGGGCCTCAATAGCGAACGTAGACGTCTTTGGTGAGTGCTTTTAAGTCAGGTTGCGGCGCTGCGAGCGCGGAGGACACAGCATCATCTATCTCCGCTTCCACATCCTTCTGCAGAGCGTCGAATTCCGCGTCACTCAACAGCCCGGCTTCAGTTACGCCTCGGCGGAAGCGCGGGATAGGATCGTTCTGCCGTGCCTGAGCCAGTTCCTCAGGTGTGCGATAGGGTTGGGGATCACCAACGAAATGTCCGAGAAAGCGCGAACAGCGCAATTCGAGCGCGTATGGCCCCTCGCCCGCTCGTCCGCGCGCCAGAGCTCGGCCCATCGCCTCATGAACCGCAAAGAAATCGCTGCCATCCACCACCTCGGCTGGCATACCAAAACTTCTTGCCCGCTCCGCAATCGAGCCGCCACCAACCGAGTAGCTGGCAGCGGTATGCTCGCCGTAGCCGTTGTTTTCGAAGGCGAAGATGGCTGGCACCCCAAGTACTACAGCCATATTGAGTGCCTCGAACGTGGTACCCTGGTTGGACGCGCCATCACCTGAGAAGGCTACAGCTACCCGGCCGGTCTTGCGATATTTTTGCGTCAGCGCCGCACCAACCGCGATTGGCGGTGAGCCACCGACAATTGCATTGGCGCCCAGCATGCCCTTGGACAGATCTGCGATGTGCATGGAGCCACCTTTACCCCCGCACAATCCACCCGCCTTGCCCATGATCTCGAGCATCATGCCTTTGACGTCACAGCCCTTGGCAATGCAGTGACCATGACCGCGATGCGTGGATCCGATGTAATCCTCGTCCGTCAGATCGTGACAGACGCCGACGCCCGCAGCCTCCTGACCAAGATAGACATGGGCGAATCCAGGAATATTGCCGGCGGCAAATTCCTTCTCGACCCGCTCCTCGAATACCCGGATGGTATACATCCGGCGGTAAGCACGCTTAAGCTCGTCACGGCTCATCTGCATGGCATATATTCCTCAATCTGCACCGCGTCCGCCATCAGCTGCCAGTTCGGCACCTGTCATGTAGGCGGCATCTTCGCCCAAAAGAAAGACGATTGCATCGGCCATGTATTCCGGCAGGCCGATCATCCGAAGTGGCGTATCGGCAGCAAAGGCATCGGCAAGGGCGTGGTCATCGCCAAAGGTGTCCGTGATCATCGGCGTCCATATGACCCCTGGATGGAGGGAATTGACCCGCACCTTGGGCGACATGGCAGCGCCTTCCATTGCTGCAGTCTTGGTCATGGCTGTCACTGCACCCTTACTTGCGCAATATGCCACTGCATTTGGGTAACCCACCTGCCCCATGAGCGATGAGACATTGACGATGCTGCCGGCCACAGCATTGCGGGCGAAGTCACGAAAGGCGTGCTTAATGCCAAGGAATGTACCCTCGACATTCACAGCATAGATTGCGTCGTAGTCGGCCTCGCTGGTGTCCGCGATCGGCTTGACGAAAAAGCTGCCTGCATTGTTGACAAGACCGTGCAGTGGACCGAACCGGGTCATGGTCAGCGTAAAGACATTCTCCCACTGCTTTTCGTCACATATATCATGTGGCACGAAGATCCCCTCGCCTCCTGCCTCACGGACCAGACGCACGGCCTCTTCGCCACCTCTCACATCACGTCCCGTCGCCAC
>JAGWRJ010000183.1 GCA_028869725.1 Alphaproteobacteria bacterium
CCCGACATGAAGGGCACGAACAGCAGGTTGGTCAGCACGTACTCGAACGAGAAGCTCACTGCGGCCAGAAACTCGAATGGCCCGGCTGTGTTGGCATCCTCGAAGAAGGACTTGGTCACCGACAGGTACCACACTCGGTCGTACCAATGGTTCGAGTGGTGCAGGCCATTGAAGAATTTGTTGTAGGTCGAGATTGCGTGGGTTTCGGTCTGATAGTGACGCAATTCGTCCACGGACTGCATCTGGCACGCCACGCGTAGGCCCTCGCCAGTGAAATGGCGACCGACATGGGCAAAACCACGGTGCGCGTAGTACTCGAGCGGGGTGACGCCCTGGATGAACAACTTGAGCGCGTTGACGTAGCGGGCATCCGTGATGCCAAGGAAGCCGTTGTTCTGCTGGAAGGCGTCGATCACGGCGTAGAGCTTCTTTTCCTTCTCGCCCTGGTATTTCCAGTAGGTATCCATGGTGAGGCGGAACGGATCTTCCCATTTGTCCCAGTCGTGGATCTTGATGCCTTCGTATTTGTCATACGGAAACACCTTGTCCATCGGCTGGTAGGTCGTTTCCCAGCCCAGGCCGCGGGTCATCGCGGCATAGCGGTCTTTGAGACCAAGCTTTTTTTTCAGTACGCGGGTGTCCATGTTGCGTCTCCTGTTCGGTTGGGGTCAGTGTTTCCAGCTCAAGGTGAACTGGTCGTCGTCCTCGTCGATGTGACCGGACAAGGTGATGAGGTTGATGTGGATCTGCTGCAGGTCGTAACGTGAGCCGGTGCGCTCCTCGATACTCTCGCGCCTGATGGTCAGGTGCCCCGGGGCGTCGATTTTGATCATGCCGGGTGATTCCGCCACGGTCGCCTCAGGGTTGTCGGCCAGAATCGCCTCGACGACGGGGCGCGACTCTTCGTTCGCCTGGAATGCAATGAATACGTTGGACATCTTGGCTCTCTCGGTTATGCCGCAGGGCGACGAACATCAAAGGACAAGTCCGCACTTGCCAAGGCGGGTGCGCAACTGCTGGCGCGCATCATCCAGCGCGCCTCGCCCTGTTTGCGGCATGGCCATCTCGGCAACCGGCAGCAAGGCAGTGGCGGCCAATTCCTCCCAATTACGCACCCAGTGCATGAGCAGGGCTTTGTTGTCTTCCGACTCGGCGACCATGGTTTTGACCACGGCGTCGATCCAGCGGCTGCTCTCATCGAACCAGTCGGACATGAAGGCGGTGAGCATGGCGACTGTGCTTCCACCCTTGAGCGCGATGTGATCGTCCACGAAGGCGCTGTAGATCAGCGGATACAGCAGGCCGTCGAGCGCAACGTTCTGCGCTGCGAACAATTCCACAGGATCCTGCACGACCAAGGTGTCCTCGATATAGCGCCGCAGCGATTGCCAGGCCGGGTCGGTCAACCACGCCACCTTGGCCAGATCCAGGCGCTCAGGCCCTTCCAGGATCAGCGCCACCCGCGTGAGGTACTGGGCCACACCCAGGTTGTCCATAGCATGGAACATCGCCGGCGCGGTGAACGCTGTGCCATACCCCGTGGCACAGATCTGGGAGTTGTTCATATTGGCGCCCCAGGCCACATGGCGCAGCGGCGTGAGCACATCGAGCGCGAGCTTGCTCACGTCCTCCGGAATCAGCTCGATCATGCCGCGCGACTCGGCGAACTCGAAGTTCGCCTCCATTGCGTCCTGCTGCCGCGCCCGCGTCATGGTCCAGGAAGCGTAGTAGAACTGCCTCGGGTCCCTGAGCGCATACCAGTTGCTCATGCGGATGGCCGTCCGCGAGGCGTCGAACAACTCGTGCTCGGGATCCCAGGTGGGACGGTAATGGAAATTGGCTTCCGACTGAGCGCCCAAAGTCCCTTCCTGATAGCGGGAAGGGGCCTTGCCTTCACCAATGAACTTGGCGACATGCGCGTAAGTGAGCCGCTGCGGCTTGATGTCGACGGTTTTCAAGTCGATGGTCATCGATGATCTCCTCTTGATTGTTCTGGACTGCAGGGGGCCAACCAGATGGCGCCGATCCGCCGTGGTCAGTGACGTAGCAGACGATGCCCTGGATCGGAAACGAGGGCGCTCTGCGCCGCACAAAATTCAGTGAACGCATCGGGGCGCAGCATCAGCTCGACACAGAGCTCGGGCCAACCGACCGCGAACTCGAATTCGACAAAGCCTTGGTGATTGATCCCGGTGACCCGCACCCACTTCACGGACGGGTCAAACGAATCCGATACCGGCGCCGCCGACTCGGTGGATGACTTGTGCATCTTGGCTCCTCTGCGTTCTTGTTGCGCAGTACCGTTGCACCATTCGTGCCAGATTGAAGGTCACCTAGCCAGAAGTCTCGAGATTTTCGGGTAAACACCTAAGCGAGGGAGCCAATCAACACATTTAATCGATGCATTGCTATGAAACAACCCGTCTGCCTGTTTTATTGAAGTCAGCGAGGGTTGCGTTTTTGATGAACTGATCGAAGAACCTCAGGGCGTTTTCATCATTTGATGAAATTGGTGGCCTTCACGCCTCCGGTCGGCCGCCTGAGAACAAGAATGGAACCAGGGGTGGGCAATCCACGTCTTCAAGAGCGTTGCAGCAGTTTCACACGCACCGCATGTTTGCAGTGTGCGCAACCGCGCGCTGACGGCGACTCAAGCCAAGGGGCTTTGATCCGGCGGCAGGTTCTGCAGCGTGGTCAGGGTCGTGCTGATATGGTCTTCAAGCGCCAGGGCGGCGCGTGCATCGGCGCGGTGCATTGCCGCCTCGAAAATTTCGGTGTGCTCGCGGTGCACATCCCGGTGGCTTTGTGGCAGGCCGATACAGAGCCTGCGATAGCGCTCACCATGCTGCGACAGGATGCGCAAGACCAGACGGGTCCAGGGCGATGCCCCGGCCGAGATCAAGTCTTCATGGAACTGACGGTTGCATACCTCCCAATCCGGGCGCCGATCAAGGGAAACGGGCTGCTCGTATGCGCTCAGGCGCTCGAAGCTGCGGCGCACGCGTTGTTCCCAGGCCTTGTCGCCTTTGCGGACCGATTGTCGCAACGCCTCGACCTCGATGTGGATACGCAACTGGGTGATGTCGGCGAGATCCGCCAGTGACATGGGCGTGACACGAAAACCCCGCTGCCCTTCGGCAATCACCAGCGCCTCGCTGACAAGCCGATTCAATGCCTCACGCAATGTGCCGGCGCCCACGCCGTAGTCGTCCTTGACGTGTTCCACCCGCAATTTGGTTCCGGGGGGGTAAACCCCCTCGATGATGTGCTGTCGCAAGCGTAGATAAGCTTGTTCCGCCAGGGTTCTGGCCCGCGGAACGTTCGGGGCAAACGGCTCGGTTTGCTCCACCTCCGGCGCGTCGGAGGGGGACGGCAGCCCGGCAGGTGCGATGTCCCCGACGAGGTGATACAGAGGGTGGGGCAAGGACATGTCGGCTGGCGAGTTCATGATGGATTTTTTTCTCTAAGCGGTTTGCGCTGCAGACGATAGCTGAGTTGTGCTCTGGTGATTCCCAGGAGTCGAGCAGCGGCAGACAAATTACCCTTGGCCCTGTCCACTGCCTCTTCCAGCAGGCTCTGTTCAAGCTCTTCCAGCCCTCCCCCGCACGATTGCAATTGTTCGATGAGCGCGCGGCAGTCCAGCGGGAGGGGCCTTTCTGACGCCAGTCGTCCTTTGGCGTTGACACTCGGCCCGGTCGGCAACCCCATGCCGGGAAACAGGTCTTGCGCATCCACGACTCCGTTGAGTTTGGCGAGGATGACGGCACGCTCGACCAGATTTTCTAGCTCACGCACATTACCGGGCCACTCATATTCGCGCAGGGCATCAAAGGCCTGGTCGGTCAGTGCAGGCACCGCCTTCTGGTGCTTTGCGGCGAAGCGAACCAGCATGGCAGCAACCAACGCTTCAATGTCCTCTTTTCGCTCCCGCAACGACGGGATGAGCACGGGATAAACATTGATCCGGTAAAACAAGTCCGCCCTGAATCGCCCTTCCTTGACCTCCTGCTGCAGGTCCCGGTTGGTTGCCGCTACGAGGCGCACGTCGATTTTGCGGGCCTGGGTCGCCCCGAGCCGCTCGACTTCCCCCTCCTGGAGCACGCGCAGCAGTTTCGCTTGGGCTGCCAGTGGCAACTCGCCGATCTCGTCGAGAAACAGGGTTCCGCCATCCGCGCGTTCGAACCGTCCCGCACGCTGCGCCAAGGCACCGGTGTAGGCTCCTTTTTCCGCGCCGAACAACTCGGATTCGATCAGCTCATGCGGAATGGCTGCGCAGTTGATGGCGACAAAAGGTTTGTCGACACGAGCACTGAGCGCGTGCAACTCGCGCGCGAAGCGTTCTTTGCCCACCCCTGTTTCGCCAGTGAGCAAGACGGTCACTTGGGTCGGGGCGGCGTTTTGCAGCAGGGAGTACGCTCGCTTGAACGCCTGCGACTGACCAATCAGGCGGGCTTTGTTCGCATCGGCATCCACCTCTTGGCGCAAGGTCTCGACCTGCGTCTGCAGATCCATCATGGTGCGCAGCATCGAATCCTCGCGGAAGTAGGACGACAACTCTTCCGCATCGGGCCATTCCTCCTGCGGTCTGCCGACGATGTGGCAGTGCGAGTCGCCGCAACCGACGCAACTAGTTTCCTTGTAGATGATGGGGTGGCCCATGAAGGCACTGGTGTAGCCCGAAGCGTACCCGACCAACATCCAGCACACCGGGCTGTCCTGCAAACCGAAATGGCGCCGATGGACCTCGGCTTCCCAGGAATGATCCCAGCGGTATTCGGCGCGGAAATGCCCCGTTTGCAGATCCGCATCAAACTGTAGCGGCGTCACCCGAACGGCACCCTCCAGCATGTGGAGCTGTGGCCCGACAGCGAACATGTCGAACAACGGGGCATCGGTACGAATCTCCTTGGCCAAGGCCGCATCACTGGCGCCCGCGGCAAACCCTGCCCGTGTGAAATAGCGGCGAGTCTGCTCTGGCCCCACGCTTTGCATGAGCTCGCGCCTGAGCGCACCCAGCGCCGAGGCATGGATGAGCACCATCCGCTGACCGGCCAACCAGATCCGCCCGTCCTCGGCAGAGAAATGAATCAACCGTCGCAAATCCGCGTCCGAAGGCAGGGGTGGAATCGGGTCTTGTCTCATGTCTTATTTGTCGAAGTCTGTCGGCCTCGCCGATCGGCCGGCATGCGGCTCTGATGTTCGATCATTGCACCAAATGGGCCGGCTCAAGATTGTGCATTCGATGAAATCGGGTGGCCGAGAAACCGATTTGGTTCAACCGACAGCGCCGCCGGCCGATTTCTGGGCTGGATCATCTGCCCTTTTTCATCCCCGGAAACCCAGTGCTTACCCTAATTTCTCGAGATTTTTGGTAGATTCGCGCTTTGTTGGCATGGATCGTGCGTTTGTTAGCTGTTTGTTAGCTTCATGTGAGTTGGGCAAGATGAACGTAACCGTCCAGCCAACCCATCTTGAAGCGGAAGGCCGCGGCTGCGAAGCTGCGGTTTTCGGGGACGAAGGAGTTTGGCATGGGCAGTCGGTTGCGCAAGGACAAGCTCAGCGAGGACGAGGTTCGGGAGCGATTGGCGGTGGTCGATGCATACGAGGCCAGCGGCCTGAGCGGTGAAGCCTTTGCGCAAACGCGGGGCATCAACGACCTGGATCTGCGCGGTTGGGCATCGCACGCGCCGCGGTGGCGGGCGCGGCTTGCCGGGCAGGCCTACACCGCCACCGGGCGCGCAGCGACGGCGTTCGTGAAGGTGCAGCCCGGCGAAGTGACGACGGCGCTGGGATGTGCGCGCATCACCTGCGAGTCCAGGGCGCGGCGGGTGCAAGTCGACTGGCCGGTATCGGCGGCGGCCGAGTGTGCGCAGTGGCTGCGCGCCTGGCTGCGGTAAGCCATGCTGCGCATCGAGGCCATCTGACTAGCCGTGGGCCGCAGTGATCTGCGCGGTGGCATCGACAATCTGCTCGGGCAGGTCGTCGCCCGGTTCGGCGCGGCGCAGCCGCACCACGCGTATGTGTTCGCCAACCGCCGCGCAACGCGGCTGAAGGTGCTGGTGTTTGATGGGGCGGGGATCTGGCTGTGCACGCGTCGCCTGCAGCAAGGCCGGTTTGCCTGGCCGCAAGACGACCGGGGCGACCTGCACCTGAGCGCCGAGCAATGGCGCTGGCTGGCCGCTGGTCTGCCCTGGCAGCGCATGCGCGCGCACGCCACAGCCGGTGCCATTGCCGTGGTGTAGTCCCCAGGCGTTTGTCGATCGGGGCAACTCCGAATTCTCGCGCGCGCGAGAACTTACCCACCCGAGTTCGACGCCAAAACCCCGATATTGACGATTTCCGGTCGTTGACCTCAATGGATTCAATGATGTATGCGCCTGGTCGTGATTTTCTTGTAGCGGCACGTTTGTGACGTGGCGTAATGGCTTGCTGCGTGCCAAAGGGCGCCCCCTCGGCTGCTGGGGGCGATCATCAGCTGCGACTTCCAGTCGGCACTGTGCCTGGGCGATGTCTGGGCCTTGGACGCGCTCTGGCATGAGCTTGGCTTTGATGGCTTGGGGACCGTCTTTCGGCGCGCACGGTTCACCACGTCGGTCGAACATGCCATTCGCGTCATGGTCTTTAACCGACTGTGTGATCCGGAGTCCAAGTTGGGCGTGCTGCGCTGGCTACAGACCGTCAGCATGCCCAGCATCGATGTGGATAAGCTGACCCACCAACACCTGCTGCGCAGCATGGATGCGCTGATGGATCACCAGGGCGCCGTCGACGACTGCGTGGCTCACCTGCTGCGCCCGCTCATCGATGAAG
>JAGWRJ010000184.1 GCA_028869725.1 Alphaproteobacteria bacterium
AAGGGCAACGTTCAGGGAGGCGGCAAGCATGCCGCTGGCGTGGTGCACCTGCAGCATCGCCGCAAGCGGGGCGACGGGCAGCTTCGTCAGCTGCAGGTGTGCATTCAGCGTCTTAGTATCGCCACGAGCCGTCACCACAAGATCGCCGCCCGAGACGGACAGCATGGTACGCGCAAGCTGGAAACGGCCCTGCTCGCGCGTCACAGACGTCGGCGTCCGAAGGTTGAAGTCAAACCCAGCCCAGGTACCCTGCAATGCATTCAGTTGGATTGCGAGCGGGGTCAGGCGCGCCTGCGCACGGGCCAGCAGAGCGTTCGTACCGTCACGCAGCCGGACCATGAGTCGGACCGGTCCTGCTCCGTCCTGCAATGTCACCAATGCCTTGAGGCTGGCGCCTTTCAGGGACGCGACCGACATCTGCCGGATGTCGGCGCTGACCTGAAGCGCGCGACCGAGGCCTTGGACGCGAAGCGTTCCTACTCCCGCCGCCTGCTGCCCAAGCAGCAGACCCACCGGCGCGAGAAGATCACCTTTCAGGATGAGCGCGCCGGAATACGTCCCGCGGTTCATTGCGATCGCGCCAGCCAGCCGCGCGGGCCCGATCTCTCCACGCGCAACCGACAGCGACCAGCCTTGCGCATGCATATCGAGCACGCTTGCCAGATTGATTGCCCCGATGGTGGTCGCCGCCGCCAGACGCAACCTGCCGCGCCAACCGGATTGGTTTTGTGCAGTGGCGGCGAGACGAACCTGGCGTAGAACATTGCTGCCTACGCGCAGCTCTGCAGAGGTCGCATCAACCGCAATAACGGGTGACTGCCAAGTGCCACTTGCCCGTGCACGCAACGTGAAGCTGCCGGCAAGGCTGCGCCCGAGCAGAGGCGCTAAAGGTGCAAGCTCCCCACGGGTCACTGTGATGTCAGCGGCAAGCGCACCGGATCTGGCAAGAGATAACGCTCCGTGTGCGGATAGTGTCGCCAGATCAAACCTTAGTGCACTCAGCCGATAGCTCCCGTCCCGCGCCGCGATTTGGGCCGAGAGGCGAGGCGCATGTCCCAGCGCATAACCAAATCCCGATGCCGTGATGGCATGCCCCTCGATCTGAATGGTTCCATGGAGTGTGCCGCCGAGCGTCAGCCGGTCGAGCGTGAGGCGGGCCAGCGCGCTGCCGCCAAATCCCGTCCCGGCTCTGGCCAGATCGGGTATGCGCAGCGTGAGGGCGCCAGAGCCCTGCATCGTTCCCAGTGTCGCTGTCCACTGCGCGTGCGCGGCGTTCCCCGTCAAAGAGCCTGTCAGGGTCAGCTGGCCGCCTGCCGCGCGCTCGACCTGCGCAGCAAACTTGAAGCGCCCCCCTATAAGCCCCGCAACTGGGGCCGGCAGTCTGGTCCCCGAGGCTTCTCCCGCAATTCCCAGCGATAGGGTGCCGTCGGTGGTGCGCGCAGCGGTCAATTTCGCGGTGATGCGCGCCAGCATGGCTTTGGCACTAGCAATATCCCTGAGCGTTGCCGTACCGCTCAGGGCTGGCGACGTGTCGCTGCCGCCGAGGTTCAGGTCAAGTGAGACGCTGCCAATGCGTGTACCCGAGATGGTCTGTGTGCCGCTGCTAGTGACGGTGATGTGTCCGCGCAAACGACCGGCGGCATCTGCTCCAACCTCGCCATTGGCGCTCAGGCTTCCCCACACAGCTGTCAGAGGACGCACCAGAAAGCCCTGCCGCGGGGCGTAGGATACCGTCGCAGAAATTCGTCCATCGGCATGAGGCGTAAAGTCGGGCAGGACGCCCGAGGCGACATGAAAGCGGCTGTCAACCAGGGTTCGGCTCGCGTCCATCGCCCGAAGGCGTGCATCAAAGACGCCGATCGCGCCCAGCGACAGATGCACGCGACCGCTTAGGGCAGGAAGGGTCCCGGCAAGTTGGACCGACAGGCGCGCTGGGCCGACCCGTTTGAGACCAAGCAGCTGTACCAGCGCTCTGCCATCATCATGGGCAGTGGCGTGCAGCATAACATTGCCGGTGGCCTTTACATAATGGCCGCGCAAGACGAGCTGCCCACTGAGCGGATGGCAGCGGACAAGCTTCAGGTCCGTATCGAAGCCATTGGGCCCGGCAGCTGCCCTTCCCTCAAGATCGACACATGCGGGCGGGCCTTTGAAATTTTCAAGTACGAAATGCTGAATGTCGATGCGCCCGATCGCGATTGCGATGCTGGGCAAAACGTGATCGGCGTTCGTCTTACCGGATTTTGGCAGGCGGGTCAGTCTGGAGTCGGTCAGTGACAGTTTGTGAATCTCGATCCGGTTGGCGAGGACAGCCGCGCCATTCCAGTCGAGCACAAGTTTTCTGGCAGTGAGGAATACGCCGCGTTGATCAGCAAGCGCGAGATTCTGACAGCTAAGACGGCTGAGAAGGCTGCCCGAGAGGCGGGAGCAGGACAGCTCATAGCCGCTGACCTGCCCCACGAGCCACAGTATCGGGCTATTCAGCACTCCGCTTTCGAGGGCGCCAAGCATAGTCAAAAGGACGGCGCTGAGACCTGCCACGCTGATCAGCGTCCACTTTCGCCAGCCCGTGCGCCACTGTTCCCGCATCAGAACGCCTGCCCAAGACTGATGTACAGCTGGATCGGTGCATCGCTCGGCCCCGGATTGATGGGCGTGGCGACATCAAGACGCAAAGGCCCGAAGCTCGTAAAATAGCGCAGGCCAATGCCAGCGCCGACGCGCGGTGTAGGGCTGTTGGCGAGATAGGTGCTGGTTGACACCATCCCCGCATCGACGAACCCGACAAGGCCGATGTCTTTCCAGGCACGATAGCGCAGCTCGATGCTGGTCTCGGCAAGAGATCTGCCGCCAATCAGAACACCCTTGGAATTACGCGGAGATACATGCTGGTAGGCATAGCCGCGCACCGATCCGCCACCGCCGGCATAGAACCGCAGATATGGCGGAATAGAAAATTCGGGGGCAAAGAGAATCGTACCGAGTTTGACGCGCGCCGCCGCGATCAGCTTGTCATTAAGGGGCTCATAGGCAGAGGCCTGGGTTTGCAGAATGAGAAACCCCGTACGCGTGACCTGCGTACCGCCCACTGGCATGGCGGAGACGTCGAAACGCGCCCCATGACTTGGATTGAGAAGCGAGCCAGTGGAATCGTAGGTAGCCTCTGCTGTCAGCGAGGCCAGCAGACTTCCTGTCGAAATGCCGCCCTGGTTCACGCTGGCAGCCTGAAATCCCAGAATCGCCTTGCCACTCCAGTCACCGCCCAGGGGTGTTGAAATCTGGGACAGTTGGCGGATGCCATTGAGCGTATAAGCATCGGTGGTGTCACGTTCGGTGGTTGCCGAAAACGCCAGCGTTTGGTCAACGCCCGGCTGATCGGGCAGCGTCAGTGACGCACTCAGCAATTGGCCGAGCGTTCCGCCCTGGGCCACCAGTTTCAGGGACTGTGCATCGCCCCACAAGTTACGGTCCTCCCAGCTGACAAGCGCGCCCGGCCCGGTGTCTGTTGCATATTTTGCACCCAGCTGAATCGTGCGATAGGGCATCTCATGCACCTGCACCTCGATCGGCGTCCGGCCGGAAGACTGCATCGCCTTGACGTCGGGCTCCACGCGTATCGAGTCAAACAGATCGAGATTG
Organism: Alphaproteobacteria bacterium; assembly: GCA_028869725.1. Taxonomy (GTDB): domain Bacteria; phylum Pseudomonadota; class Alphaproteobacteria; order Micropepsales; family Micropepsaceae; genus Rhizomicrobium. The sequence goes on from JAGWRJ010000184.1 coordinate 3,640, forward strand.
GACAGCGTCGTACGATATTTGTGCACTAACCGTTCATCATAAGGCGCCCCCTGCCGCCACGGCACGATGCGCTTCAGAAAGGCCGGGCGTGTGTGCTGTACACCGGAAACCTCGACCGTGCCGAAGCTGCCCGCAGGACCCGGGTCGGTTCTGAAATCGAGCGACATGCCAGCATCCGTGGCATTCACGACCGCCACACGTTCGACAATCCTGGCCGCAGGCCGACCGTCGCTGCGCAGTTTGAGGATGAGATCCGAGGTTGCCGCAAGAATGGGGGCGGCCCTGGCAGCCAGGCCCGGCTTCAGTCCGATACCTTCACAGAACCGTGGCGCGGATGCGGGCGGTGGTGCCGTATAGGTGATCCTGCAGTCTTTGATCTTGAAGAGAGGGCCTGCATCAGGCGTGAGCGTGACCTGCGCGGGCACTGAATTTGCATCGATCGCTGCCCGCACCTGTCCAGCGTAATAGCCGTTGGAGCGCATGATCTTGCGAAATGTGGCCAGATCATTGTCGACCCGCTGCTGCAATCCGGCATAACCCGGAGGCGGATCACCCTCATCCTGGAACAGCCGGGACAACTGCCGGAACTGGCTGTTCAGCGCAGCATTACCGCCCTTTAGCTGGACCTTGTACTGGAGTGCGCCGCCAGCCCCACGGGCCGGCGGCGCCGCACATATAACTCCAAGAATGCCCACGAGTGCAGCCACGCGGGCCGCACGTACAACCCGGAAAAAGGCAGGCGGGATGTTCCTCATTGGCGACACAAAAACGCATTAGGCTGCCAAAAGGAACCTTCGGACTACACAAAAATTGTCGCGCCGCGATCAGTGGGCAGTCTCTGCCAGCAGCTTGGCAAGCCAGCCCTGCCACACGGCAGCCCAGGTGTGCGTACTGTGGCCATGGGTTTTGTCGCTGGCCGGAATAAGTACGTAGGTACCGTGGGGAATACGCTTGATCTCCCTTTGAGGAATACCAAGGTCAGGCGGGTTGATGAAGTCATCTGCCGAATTGATCCAGATGAGCCGGGCCTTGATCTTCCCGAGATCGGGCTCGGGATTGTAGCCGTGCGAGGAGGCAACCTGGTAATAGAGATCATTGGCGTCGAGTTTGGATAGCTCACCAGCCAGGTAGCTCCTCAGATACGCGTCCGCCGCAGCTGCGGTCGGCATCAATATCTGATCCTGAATCGGCGCAGAAACCGCGATGCGCAGCATATCGGCAGCCAGGCGCAGGGCCATTTCCGGCTCATGCTTGTAATTGCCATGATCATAGGCCGGATCATTGCGAATGCCGTTGAGGATCATTTCCCGCCACAGACGGTTGCGTCCGGCGATCGGAACCGGCTCGCAAGCCAGAGGTAAGAGACCGTCCATCGCGTCAGGGTAGCGCTCGCCCCACATGAAGCTGTGCATGCAGCCCATCGAGGTGCCCATCACGACCCGCAAGTGATCGACGCCAAGGGCCTTCGTCACCAGAATGTGTTCGGCGCGCACCATGTCGGCATAATCATAATGAGGAAAATGCGCGCGCAGCCCGTCACTGGGCTTGGAGGACTTTCCGTGTCCAATATCATCGGGAAGGATGATGTAGTACTTGGCCGGATCAAGGAGCCCGCCCGGGCGAAACAACACATCAGCGAATTGCGGGCTGAAGAATTGATGCCCGGTACCGCCGGTACCGTGGAGGATCAGGATCGCGTTGGTTGCATGTCCTTCAGCGTCGCGCTTCAAATGGCCAAGCGTGGTGTAATGCAGGCGTAATTCGGGCAGGGTCTGTCCATCTTCAAAGCGGAAATTGTGGACGATATAGTTACCCTCCGTCTCCCCCGGAAAATGCTGTTCCGCTGCTGCAGCTGAACCTGCTGCAACCCCCAGCATCAACATCAGGGATAACAGGAATGGCTTTCTGTTCATTGCGCGCTCCTCGGTTTTGAATGGGTAATGCCCGTATATTCTGCGACCACCGGTGCTTCGCGATCGGTGGCGTACCCGCGGAACATGCCAACGGAATTATAATAAAGGCCAACATTGCCCTTTCGATCGACACCAATGAGTCCACCATCGGCGTGCAAGGGCTTTAGGATCCTAAAGAGCTCGTCCTGCATCGCGCGATCGAGCGTCTCGTGGCCATACCGCATGCGATCGGCTGCATCCTTCGTGATGTTATAGCGAATATAATACTCTCCCCAGCCCGTGCCGGAAAACGCGGCCGTATCGTCGGCGGCGTAGACGCCATCTCCGACCAGCGGCGAATCGCCCACCCGACCTGGGATTTTCGCGTCATAGCCCCCGGTCGAGGTTGCCGCCGACAGGTGCCCGCAGCGATCCAGCGCGACCGCGCCTACCGTACCGTGCTCGGCATGGTCCGTCGCATCGTGCATGGGCACCGCCGGACGGGTGACATCGTGGTTGTAGATGAAATAGCTGCGCGGTACCTGAACTGCGCCCAGTCTGATGGCGTAGGCCTGCCCGCGGTCACCAACCATCAGCACATGACGGTTCGCATGCATCACAAGGCGCGCAGCTACGATCGGGTTCTTCAGATTGGTCATAGACCCCACAGCACCGGCGCGCATTCCGTTGCCGTCCATGACCGCCGCATCTGTTTCCACCAACCCGACCGAATCGGCGATGGCGCCGCGGCCAGCATTAAAGGCACCAGAGTCCTCAAAAATCCGCACTACCTCTTCGACCACGTCGATGCTGCGTGCTCCGTGCGACAACTGCTGACGCGCCAGCGCCAGAGCCGCTGCCATGATGGGAAGCCGTTTGGAACCGTCGACTTTTGCAGTGATCTCCCCGCCGTGAACGGCGATCGCAAATACCGAGTGGGCGTGGCAGGCCGGCATTGCCGCAGCCAGGCCAGATGCTGGCACGGCGCAGGCTGCGGCCGCAGCCAAAGCAGCAATAATGCGTTTCATGTCTCCCCCCGGATCCAGATACATGAGCCTAGGCCCAAGCATCGGAACTTGCCAAGCTCCTGCATGTCACGACTCTGCGAGAGCCTGCTCAAGATCCGCGATAAGGTCCTCGACCGCCTCGATGCCGACGGACAGCCGTAAGAGATCCATCGGGCAGGGAGAGTCGGCACCTTCGACGGAGCCACGATGCTCGATGAGGCTCTCAACTCCGCCAAGCGAGGTCGCGCGCTTCCAAAGCCGCACGCGGGCGGCCACTCTGACTGCAGCCGCCTCCCCGCCCCTGATCCGCAGTGATAGCATGCCACCAAAGCCGCCCTGCATCTGGCGGGCGGCCAGCGCATGATCGGGCCGATCGGCAAGACCGGGATAGAGGACCTCATCGACGGCGGGGTTGCGCTGCATTGCCATGGCGATTTTCAGCGCATTCGCGCTGGCGGTGTGTACGCGCACATAAAGCGTGCGCATGCCCCGCGTCAGCAAATAGGCTTCAAATGGACCCGGAATGCTTCCCAGCTTGACGCGCAGAGCACGGATGCGCTGCCAATACTCGTCACATGTTCTTGTCACCAGTGCACCGGCGATGACGTCACTGTGACCATTGAGGTATTTGCTCGCCGAATGCATGACGATATCGGCGCCCAGCATAAGCGGGCGGGTCAGTACGGGTGTAGCACAGGTGGAATCGACCACCACATGCGCTCCGGCACGATGAGCCAGTTCCGCGACAGCGGCAATGTCCGTGACGGTCCATAGTGGATTAGCGGGCGTCTCGATCCAGACCAGCCTGGTATGTCCGGGCTTTAAGGCCCGGGCCACTGCCTCGGGGCTGCGCATGTCGACGCTGTCGACAACAAGACCCCACTCTTTGGCATAGGTTGTGAGCCAGGCGCGCAACGACCAGTACATGACATCGGGAGCGATGACGTGATCGCCTGGCCGCAAAGCCATGAAACAGCTTGTGGCCGCTGCCATTCCCGACGAGAAGATCAGCCCTTCCGCACCCTGCTCGAGCGCCGAGATCAGGGCCTGCGGCTGGTCAAATCCCGGATTGTCGGCGCGGGCATATTGCCGACCACGGCGGTAGAGATTGTCCGGGTCGCGCAGATAGGTGGTGGACGGGTGAATAGGCTCGACCACAGCGCCGGTCGTCGCATCGGTCCAGCCCAACGCCTGCGCCGCTTTTGTCTGCGGTGCCCAGTCCTTCTCGTCCATCCTCATGCTCTTCAATACGGCGACTTTGGATGCTTGCACGCGCAGACACAGTACGTCTACTGCGGGTCCTCAGACGTGCCGCCAAGCCAGAGGGCCAGGTCAACCATCCTTCATTCACTTCCTGGATGCAGAAATCTCGCCCCTGAGGCCCTATTGGCCCCATATGCCCGTGACGCCAGGCCAAAGATGCATCTGCATGCCGGCCATAATGGATTCTTACCGCGTCAGCCCGGCGGATGCTCGACAAGCTCCGGCGCGATGTGCGTCCACAGCTGTCCGGGGTCGAGCTTGACAAGATCTTTGCCAATTTCGCGCCAGAACGTTGCGGCCAGCTTCTCCGACGCCAGTGCGCGCATTTCGCCGATGGTGCGCTCAGGCGCCACGATCGCGAGCCGGACGAACTCATGAGCGTCATGCGCAGTCTGAAGGCGTTCCACAACCTGCCTGACGAACGCCTGCTTCTCCAGCTTGTGGGGGTCATGCTCGGTGTCAAACGTATCCTGCTGATGAAGGCTGCCACCACGCCGGTAGCGACCGGGCTGGTCGCTTCGTACATCCCGAGCATGTGCGTGCAAACCGGAGTACATCGGCGTGCCCACCTGATCGATGCGGCGATTGCCATCATCGTCGTGCTGAAGTCGCCAGAAGCTGGCGCGTGACGAATCCAACACGACGATCCAGGTGGCAGGAGGGGGATGGCGCATTCGGAACTTCCCGTGCTAAGGCGCCTTGGTCGAGGCGCGAAGGTCTTCTGGTTCCTAACGCTATTGCCCGCCATGGATGTTGATCTGGCGCAGCACCCGACAGATGCGGCCTAGGCACGCGCGCTGCGGATAGCCGACAGGATCGCGCCGGCAAGTTCGGACGCGTCCAGCTCCTCGAGGCTTTGATGGATTGAGCGACGCCAGTTGGGATAGCTGTCCGTGGTGCCCGGCATATTGATCTGGGCTTTTTCCCCCGCCAGATCATCAAGTTGAACCATCATCAGCCGGCAGGGTGCGCGCGCCAGAAATTGGTGCAATGCAGCGGCGAGCTCCACCGACAGATGCATCGAATCGAAAGGTTCTGCCTGAGGCAGAAGCTCGGCTTCGGCAAGCGCAGCCAGGAGTGCGGCCTTGGCCTTGCGCCGTTCACGCTGGGCCGCATGCATCTCCTCGTCATCGGCAAACTGTCCGGCGCGCTGACGGTCCCGGATATCGTGTTCTTCCCAGAAGCCGCGCAATGTCGGCAGATCGTGGGTCGACACGCAGGCGGCCGCATTTTGCGGATAGTGCGCTGGCGCCTTGTAGCGGCCCCCCTCTTCTTCGAAATAGAGTACGCGATAGGAAAAGATGTTCTGCGCGTTCAGCGTCTCGCGAAACCCCTCCGGCACCGTCCCCAGATCTTCACCGATCACAAGACAGCGATTACGTACGCTTTCAAGCGCAACGATCGCGGCAAGATCCGCAAATGGATAGGCCACGTAAGTTCCAGCGCCAGGCGGTAGTCCGCGCGGTATCCAGAACAGGCGCTCAAGTTCCATGGCGTGATCGATCCGCAAGGCTCCGAAATGCCGCATGTTGGCGCGCAGTAACGCGATCACGTCGCGATAGGCGGTGCGCCGCAGGGCCCGCGGGTTCATCGGCACCACGCCCCATTCCTGTCCACGCTCGGCCAACGGATCAGGCGGAGCGCCGATACGGGCGGCAGTCGCAAACACCGTCTGCCCTGCCCAGACATCGGCACCATCCGGAGACGAAGACACTGCCAGATCCCCGTAGATGCCCACCGCCATGTCGCGGGCCCGCCCGGCCGCCGCCTTTAGCTGCTGTTCACACTGCCACTGCAGATACATGTGGAAATGAAGCCGGTCGGTGTGACGTCCGGAAAATTCGCGGCAGGCTGCAGATGCGGGGTCATGGTAGATGGCTGGCCATTGCGTCCAGTCGCAGGTGGCAAACTGCTCGCACAGGGTGGCGTGTAGCGCAAAGCGTCGCAGAGGCTCACCGCGCTCCGCCACAAAGGCATCATATTCCTGCACGCGGGTATTTGCCGGTTGCAGGCGATGCAGTACAGAGAACGCGCTGTAAAGCATCTCAAACGCTTTGCTCTTCAGCCGGCTGACCGCCTCGTAATCCACCATCATGGCGCTGGTTTCAGACGTCGCAATCGAGGATAGGTGCTTTCTCAGCTCGCCGCAGGTTGCGAATTCCTGCACGCGGGTCACGTCCAGATAAAGCGGATTGAGAAACTGCCGGCTGTTGGGCGAATAGGGACTGACTGCGTCCGGCTGGGTTGGAAAGAGACTATGCAGCGGATTGAGGCCGACCGCGGCAGCACCCTTCTGCTGCGACCAGGAAATCAGAGCGTCGAGATCGGTGAAATCACCGATGCCGAGATTGCCAGGCCGACGCAGTGCATAAAGCTGCGTTGTGATACCGAAAACGCGCTGCTGCTCGAGAGCTGGCGGCAGATAGCAGCGTCCCGGGGCGACAATCAGCACCGTTTCGGCGTGCCCGCCATCATGATCGTGGAGCAGGCGGTGGTAGCCGCATGGAAGCTGGGGAAGACCAAGACGCAGGCGCCGACAAATCCGCCCATCGAGCACGTAGGTCTCGTTGGTAGGCTCAAGGTGCGCACTAAGCGCGCGGGGCTCGCCGCCCTCCAGTTGCAACCGGAACACTCCGGAAGAACGGCCGTCCTCGGCAACGACTGGCACCGACGCCGCATCGCCCTGCCGAAAAACCGCCACAGGTGGCAGCGTTTCGCGCCAGTCTTCCTCCTCGAGAAGACGCAGGCTGGTCTCTATCTCATCAGCACTGGCTGCAGCAATCCCCAGCGCTGAAAGGACGGCAACTGCTGTCTGGCGACTGGTGGGATGGCGCTGGCCGCGCACATCCCAGTAGTCGTCAAAAATGCCGGCGCGTCTGCTAAGCCGGAATAAAGGATCGTCGTGCGTCATGCTCCCTCTTGAAAGATGATTATGGAGCCGGCGGGCACTGTGACCGTTTCGCCGCCGCGAACCTGCGCTGGCGGCACCCCTTGCGAGCTTACAACTCCCAACCAGTGCCCCTGTGGAACGAAGAACAGCTGATCTTCACGCCCGCTATGGAAAAGAATGGCGAAGCGTTCTGCGGCGGCTTCGCGCAGCATGACGAGACTATGGTCGCCACCATCCTGCCAGTCTGCAAGGCTCATCTCACGACCGGACGGCGTAAACCAGCGCGCAGGGACACCTTCACCGCGTAGTGCCGGATGTCTGCGGCGCAGCTGGGACATCGTGACCGCAAAATCCTTCAGCGCATCCTGAACCGATGACCAGTCGAGCCAGCTCACGGCATTGTCCTGCGCATACGCATTATTGTTACCGGCCTGACTGTGCCCCAGTTCGTCGCCTGCACGCAGCATCGGTGTACCCCGCGAGATCATGAGCGTTGCGAGAAAGGCCTTCATGCGGGACAGCCTCATGTGCTCGATCGCCGGGTCCGCGCTTGGACCTTCCGTTCCGCAATTGTCACTGAAATTGTCATCAGTGCCGTCG
>JAGWRJ010000185.1 GCA_028869725.1 Alphaproteobacteria bacterium
GGGAAGAAGTTGAACCAGAAGATCGATTCCGCGGTGTACGAGAAGTGCTGTCCGAGATGCCAATGGTCCGGCGTGTTGCCGAAGGGAAAGCCGAAGGGGTAGGCGGAGCATTGCGGCTCGACCTGGTAGACGCCGAGGAGGGAAAGGCCCGGTTCGGCCTTGAGGCGGTCGAACGCCGCCGATATCACCTCTGCGCTTCCGATGGCGTAGTGAACGAAGCACTGTTTGCTTTGCGGAATCCGCTTCTGCCAATAGCCCATGTGCCGTTCGAGCGTTTCTCGGAATGCGCGGCCTGCGATCAGTTGCGCAAACAGGCTGTGCGTCTCGTCAAACGCCTTGATGACGTCCGGAATCGTCAGCCGCTTGAACCTCGTATAGCTCGCTGGCATGCCCGGGAGGAGCCGCGGCGCGTCCGCGATTTCCACAGCCAGGAGGATCCTTTGCGCGTAGTCGAATTGCCGGTCCATAGGGGAAGCTTTCATCGGTTGCGGAATTGCACCCCTGTCATAGCAAAGCTTCACCGCGGTTCCATGCCACTTTGGGTTGGTTCAATCCCAGGATAGCTCCGATAATCCCGGCAGGGCGACACTGGACGGCCGTGCCGCAAGCGCTTAAGTGTGTAGGGCTGCGAGGGAATTTGCCATATGCGGATCGAGATTGAGCGTGAGGGGGACGGGCGCTGGATCGGCGAAGTGCCAGCGCTACCTGGTGTCCTGGTCTATGCGGCGACCGAACAGGAGGCGCGGGCCAAGGCCGAGGCGTTGGCGTTTCGCGTGATTGCCGACCGCCTTGACCATGGTGAGCCGGTGCCGACGGAGGTGCATCAGGTCTTTGCGGCGTGAGCAATTGGCCTTCCGCAAAAGCATCTCGCGTTCTGCGAGCGCTCATCAGCATCGGCTGGACTATTGAAAGGCAGGCTGGCTCTCACCGTACCCTGTCGCGGGACGGATGGCCGAAATATATCTTCGCCTTCCATGACGGCGAAGAAATCGGCCCTCGCATTCGCTAGGATCGCCAAGCATACTGGACTGACGCCGGACGATCTCTGACTTCCCAGAATGGCCCTGCGATTCCCTTGTTCGCGGACGGAGCCTAAGGTTGATCGAGGACCTGTGCGGACTTGGCGGCTGGTGCTGCTGTCTGTGATCCGCCCCCTCACGGAGTTCAGCCGATGGAGCGCCGGTCGTTTGGAATATGGTATAGTATCTTTTTTGCCGCCCGATTGAGGCTCTGTGTAGCACAGGGACGGGCGATGGGTCGAGGGCTGCCGCTACTCGTCGCATGACCTCGCCTCTGAACGTTCCTTCAAGCAGCCACCACGGGATGCTGGCGCTAGGCCAGCGAGCGTGCGGTCTCAGCGGCTTCCCACCGAGCCAGCATCTCATCAGCGGCAACGGGATCAGTTTGATGCGGAGGACGGTTGGTTTGGCGGCTCAGTCCAGTAGCTGCAGCAATCGCACTGGCACCTGCTTGGTGCTCCAGTATGTTGCGGACAGTCTGTAGCTGCTCACGCGTGAAGCTCGGCTTGTGGCCAAGATAGTTGAGAAGTGGGTGAGCTTGAAGCAGCCGTCCCGCTCGGTCAAACTGAGATCGCGGGAGGGGCACATGGCTAGATATCGCGAGCGCGTTCTGGAGTTCATCACTTCTTTTCCTGACGATTCCAACGCGCATCCTTAATGGCCGATCATGTGTAATCTATATTCCATCACCACGAACCAAGCCGCGATCGTCGATCTATTTCGAGTGGTCAACCGCGTTCGCAGGTATCTGGACCACCTTCAACGGCGGACCGTGGCAACAAGTCCAAGCCGATCCCAGGGCCGCTGCCGCTATACGAGCTGACGGATGACTTGATGCTCAAGGGCGGCACCTCAGTGGCAGGGCCGAAAGCCGGCTCGCAGCCCGGCACTTGGACGGTGCCTCTTGTGCAGTGTTACTGCATCAGCAAAATCCAAGTGACGATGAGGGGAGCGTGCCGCGTGATCAAGAACATCCGCTTCAGCTTGTTGAGAGCGCGGATGGCGAACGCGAACCCCAACGGAGTGGCCACACGCAAGAAGGCGATCTTCTTGACGTAGCCCTCGACGTGCCATTTGGCCCGCGCACCTCGGCGGAAAAAGATCACGTCACCGACGCCATAGCGCCTTTGCGACATTCCCTCGCTTTCGAGCACAATCGATCCCTCAAGGATCATGATGGTCTCGTCCACGTCGTAGTACCAGTTGAACTTGCCCTCGGTACAGGACCAGATCAGGGTTTTGGCAGTGCCGCAAGCGCTACTCGATAGCTGGGACGAGCGCGCTTCGGGATTGCCCTCAATGATCCAAGAGGGCTCGATTGGCGACGGCTGCAGCTCAACGTTGCAGTGGCCAGTTTCAATACGTGAAAGTGCCATTGATGACTCGTGATGGAGACCAATGTACCGCGCTACCGCCAATCGCCGAGTTCAGGAAAAGTTCCCTTTCTGCGGAACCAATTGTCGCTTTGTACCTAATGTTGCTCGCGGGGAGGGTGAGTGACAAAAGAGAAGCAAGAGCCGCCAAAACTAGAGGCGCAGAACCCCCGTCCGCGTTGTCCGACCTGCGCCGCCTTCCCGCGCCTGACCATGCCCTTCTTGATGCCGAGCGGGGCAGGAGCATTCGGCTTTACGAATGCCAACAGTGCGGTGAACGCATCTGGGACGACTAGCCGGGATCACCGGCCAAGGCTCTGCCCGTAGGCGTCGGTGTCGCGGAATTCTCGCGCTACCTTCTTCGTGATACCGCCGCGCGCACGTCACCGTGCGCTTGCTTCTTCGCGGCTGCCGCCTCCTTCGTGTCGAGCGACTGCACGAACTCGTTCTTGAAGTTGCCTGTGCTTGTATTGATGAGGGTGAGGAGTCGGTCCCGCATGTGCGCAGGAACCGGTTTGCCCGCGAGCATCTGCGGCAACCGTTTGCGAAATTCATAGACTCCCGAACGTCGCCGTTGATGTCGCTCATGGCCGCCTTTGTGGACGGCCCTTGTGGACTACACTTGTGTAGGAGGGCAGCCTCTCCAAGCTCATGGTTGCTCAGAGTTTTCAGCTTTTCGATGGCTTGGATGAACGCTGGCGCTCCCTAGCGGAATCGAACCGCTCTCTCCACCGTGAAAGGGTGGCGTCCTGACCGATAGACGAAGGGAGCAACCGGGCCGGCGGGGCAGGTGCGAAAGCACGCCTCGTAGCGGGCGAACGTATAGTGGCGTTTGCGCGAGCGGGCAAGCGGGCCGGGCGCGAGGGCGATCCTGTCCGCGCGACGAGGTAAGATTGGCTCACGAAATCAACGGTTTCTAAAGCCCTTGGAGCTAGGCGTTTGAGAAACCGGGAAACGCAGGACATGGCAGCCGCCAAGAAGAGAGAAGCGCGCAAGTTATTGGGGCGAACGGCCTGGATCACGCTCGAGGGCGGATTCGCCGCGCGCCAATGCGTGGTGGCCGACATTTCCAGTGCAGGCGCGCGAATCCTGCTCGACGATACCAACCCGCTCACCGGGAGGTTCCGGCTTGCCTTTGCCCGCGACGCCCGCACAGGGCGGACCTGCCGGGTGGTCTGGCGCCGTGGCAAGTCGGCCGGGATCAAATTCGTCCGCTAGCGCCGCCAGCCAGCGCGCGATAGAAGGTTTGGATGCTAAAGCTCCCTTCTATTGTGGTGGCCACGCTGCTGTTGGTATCGCCGCTCGCAGCCAAAACACTGCGTTTGCCGGATGCGGCAAAACCCGGAAGTTCCGTCAAGACCTTGCCGTTGAAGGGCGCGGCCTCTGCGAATAGCTGCGCGGGCTATGGTCCGGGATTCGTGAAGGTCGAGGGCACCAGCACCTGTATGCATGTCGGTGGCAGCATCAGAGTGGATGCCGGGACGTCGGCCGGTGGCATGCGCTGAGCGACGCAGACGTCCTTCTCACTCACGACATCGGTGGCGCGACGAACTCCGCGTAGCCCGGTCGCTTGGCAAGCAACGCCAGCCAGCGCTCCAGATCCGGCTGTTTGGGACGCGTGATGCCCTCGACCCCGAACCAGCGCCGCGCATAGGCGCCAAGGGCGATGTCGGCCAGCGTGAAATCATCGCCTTCGATATAGCGGCGGGTTGAAAGATGGTGCTCGGCGATCCGCCAGACCTGCGCCTCTGCGTCGGCCTCCTTCTGGAGCACCGCCATGTCGCGCTTCTCGGGCGGAGTTCGCACCAGGCCCCAGAACACCGGACGATCGACCGGCTGCACGGTCGATAGCGTCCAGTCCAGCCAGCGGTCGACCGCGGCGCGCCGCTTCGGCGCTTGCGGATAAATCGGCGAATCCGGCCGGTAGGCGAGGCAGAGGTAGCGCATGATCGAATTGGATTCCCACAGCGCATAGTCGCCATCGACCAGCGTCGGCACCCGCGCGTTGGGATTCATCGCCAGATATTCCGGCTCGGTCGTGCGGCCGTACTGCATGCCGGCATCGATGCGCTCGAAAGCGAGATCGAGCTCGCGCAGGCACCACAGCACTTTCTGGACATTGACCGAATTGGCCCGGCCCCAGATCGTCAGTCCCTTGCCATTGGGCACGCCGCGCTCCCGGTTATTATTTGACCTTATCATGGTTTGGGAAGATCGGAGAGCGACAGCCCGATCTACCAGTGGCCGGTATTGGGCATGGACACCCAGGGCTCGGCGGGCGGCTTGGGCTCACCCTTCTGCAACAGCTCGACCGAGTGCAGATCGGGCGAGCGGATGAAGGCCATTTGTCCGTCGCGCGGCGGACGATTGATGGTGACGCCCTGTTTCATCAGCCGGTCGCAGGTCGCATAGATGTCGTCGACCTCGTAGGCCAGGTGACCGAAATAGCGGTCCTCGCCGTATTTCTCCTCGTCCCAATTGTAGGTGAGCTCGACCAGCGGCGCGCCGCGGGTCTTGGGCAGGTTCTTCAGCGCAGCTTCGTCCTCGGGCGCGCAGAGAAACACCAGGGTGAACTTGCCCTTCTCGTTGTCGACCCGGCGCACCTCTTTCAGCCCCAGCGCATCCTGAAAGAATTTCAGCGCGGGATCGAGCTTGCGCAC
>JAGWRJ010000186.1 GCA_028869725.1 Alphaproteobacteria bacterium
CACGCCCATGTTGCCCGCCAGCGCCATCTCACTGATAGCCACAAGCAGACCGCCGTCGGCCACGTCGTGACAGCTGTCCACACGCCCCGTTTCGATCAGTTCACGCACAAATGCGCCATGGCTGCGTTCAGCGTCCAGATCAACGGGCGGTGCAGCCCCCTCCTGACGCCCCTCAATCTCGCGCAGATAAAGCGACTGGCCAAGATGTCCGCGCGTATGGCCGAGCAGAAGCAGGATGTCACCGCTGCGTTTGAACGCGATGCTGGCCATCCGGCTTACATTGGCAATGAGCCCGATCGTACCAATGGCCGGCGTCGGCAGAATTCCCTCACCATTGGTCTCGTTGTAGAGCGAGCAATTGCCCGAGACGATGGGACAGTCGAGGACGCGGCAGGCTTCGGCGATGCCATCGATCGCCGCTACGATCTGCCACATAATTTCGGGCTTTTGCGGATTGCCGAAGTTGAGATTGTCGGTGGCTGCGAGGGGCCGGGCTCCCACCGCCGACAGATTGCGGCAGGCTTCCGCCACTGCCTGCTTGCCGCCCTCGAACGGATCGGCAAAACAGTACCGGGGCGTCACATCGGTCGACATCGCAAGCCCCTTCTGGCTGCCATGCACGCGCACAACAGCCGCATCACCACCTGGCCGCTGCACCGTATCGTTCATCACCGTATGGTCATACTGTTCCCAGATCCAGCGCCGTGCGCACAGGTCCGCTGAACCAATAAGGCGCAGCAGGCTCGCATCCAGCGCGCGCGCACGATCATAGCCGGGAACACCCGACTGGGGCGGACGGCGCTGGAAGGGTCGCTCGTAAAGGGGCGCCTCATTGGAGAGCGCGCGCACCGGCAGATCGGCGACCACCTCGCCCTTGTGCCGGACTACAAGGCGGTCAGTATCGGTAGTGACGCCGATGACCGCAAAATCAAGCTCCCACTTCGCAAAGATGGCTTCGGCCTGCTTTTCACGCCCCGGCTTCAACACGGCGAGCATGCGCTCCTGACTCTCCGAGAGCATCATCTCATAGGCGCTCATTGCAGCTTCGCGCTGAGGCACCTTATCGAGATCGAGTTCGATGCCGGAGCCACCCTTATCCGCCATTTCGGCAGACGAAGACGTCAATCCCGCTGCACCCATATCCTGAATGGCAATGATCGCGTCGGTCGCCATCAATTCGAGACAGGCTTCGAGCAAGAGCTTTTCCGTAAACGGGTCACCAACCTGCACGGTGGGACGCTTTTCCTGCGCGTCTTCACTGAATTCAGCCGATGCCATCGTTGCGCCGTGAATGCCATCGCGCCCCGTCTTGGATCCGATATAGACGACCGGATTGCCGGATCCCTTGGCCGCCGACAGGAAGATCTTGTCCGTCCTGGCAAGCCCGACACACATCGCGTTGACCAGGATATTGCCGTTATAGGACGCGTGAAAATTAACCTCGCCCCCAACTGTCGGCACGCCCATGCAGTTGCCATATCCGCCGATGCCGGCGACCACCCCGGACACAAGGTGACGTGTCTTGGGATGCTCGGGGGCCCCGAAGCGCAGTGCGTTCAGCATGGCGATCGGGCGTGCTCCCATGGTGAAGACATCGCGCATGATACCGCCCACTCCAGTCGCAGCTCCCTGATAGGGCTCGATAAAGCTCGGGTGGTTGTGGCTCTCCATCTTGAACACAGCGGCATCGCCATCACCGATGTCGACAACACCGGCATTTTCGCCCGGCCCCTGGATGACCCACGCGGCTTTGGTCGGCAGACGGCGCAGATGCACCCGAGTCGACTTGTAGGAGCAATGTTCCGACCACATGACGCTGAAAACGCCAAGCTCGACAAGATTGGGCGGACGCCCGAGCAGGTCGACGATCCGGCCATACTCCTCCGCGCTCAGGCCATGTTCGGCAACAAGTTCCGGTGTTATCGCACTCACTGTCACAGTTCCTCAGCGATCGGTATGGGCCAAAGCCCGTCTTGCCTATCGGGCTGGTGCCCTCAGAAAATGCCGCTCCAGCACTGGCCGGACGAACAGTCTTGGGGAGCCAGCACGGGCCTCATCCCAGCGTCTCGATCAGACTTTCAAACAGCGCCCGTCCATCCGTGCCACCGAGCAGCGGATCACATACCCGCTCTGGATGCGGCATCAATCCCAGGACATTGCGCTTTTCGGACAATATTCCGGCAATGTCCCGCACCGAGCCATTGCAGTTGTGTCCGGGAGCATAGCGAAAGGCAACGCGACCTTCGCCTTCAAGCCGGTCCAGCGTTGCCGCATCGGCATAGTAGTTGCCGTCACCATGGGCCACCGGAAAACGCACCCGTTGCCCCGCAGTATATCTGCGCGTGAAGGCAGACTGGCTCTCGCTCACGACCAGATCGGTCATGTGGCACACGAACTTCAGTCCGGCATTGCGCATCAGGACACCAGGCAGGATATGGGTTTCCGTCAGCACCTGGAAGCCATTGCAGATCCCCAGAACGGCACCGCCTCTGTCGGCATGCGCCTTGACCGCTGCCATGATGCTGGAGTGCGCAGCCATAGCACCGGTGCGCAGATAGTCGCCGTAGGAAAAACCTCCTGGCAGTACGACAAGGTCGATTCCGGCTGGCAGTTCACTCTGCTGATGCCAGATCATCTGCGTTTTGTGACCGGTCAGCTCTTCCAGCGCGGTCGCCGCGTCGCGGTCGCAGTTGGAGGCAGGAAAGACGATGACGGCAGCTCTCATGGATTGCACCAATCGCCCTTAAATCGGGACTTCCGCCCGCACCGGCAGGACCACTTCCTGGCCCTGCTGCGGGCATTTAAACCTGTGAACCCAAAGCCCCGCACAGCGGGTCAGACTTTAAGTTCGATTTCGTATTTTTCGATCACGGTATTGGCGAGCAACTGCTCGCACATATCCTTGACGGCAGCCCGAGCCCTCGCGGCGTCGGTTTCGGCCAGCTCAAGATCGATGACCTTGCCCTGGCGAACCTCGCTGACGCCGCTAAAGCCAAGCCCCTGAAGAGCATGGCCTATAGCTTTGCCCTGAGGGTCAAGGACACCATTCTTCAAGGTTACGAAAACGCGCGCTTTCATCACGGTGCTCATTTGACGAGGACTGGACCCTTAGCCTCTCCTTGCATCGATTCGGGCATAATTCCCAGCCGGCGTGCCACTTCGGAATAGGCTTCGACAACTCCGCCCATATCGCGGCGAAAGCGGTCTTTGTCCATCTTTTCGTTCGAGTTGACATCCCACAGACGGCAGGAATCCGGGCTGATCTCATCGGCGAGCACGATTCGCATATAGTCGTTCTCCCACAGACGGCCGAATTCGACCTTGAAATCGACCAGCTTGATGCCGGCGCCGAGAAAAAGGCCCGAAAGAAAATCATTGATACGGATTGTCAGGTTGACGATATCGTCCAGATCCTGCGGGCTCGCCCAGCCAAAGGCGGTGATGTGCTCCTCGGATACCCAGGGATCATGGAGCTGATCGCTCTTGTAGTAGTATTCGATGATGGATCGCGGCAGCGGCGTGCCTTCCTCGATCCCAAGCCGTTTGGACATCGAGCCGGCAGCAACATTGCGCACGACGACCTCAAGCGGAATGATCTCGACTTCCTTGACCAGCTGCTCGCGCATGTTCAGCCGCCGCACGAAGTGGGTCGGCACGCCGATCGCGTTGAGCTGGGTCATCAGATATTCGCTGATACGGTTGTTGAGCACTCCCTTGCCATCCAGAGTCGCCTTTTTGGTGGCATCAAAAGCGGTCGTGTCGTCCTTAAAGTACTGAATCAGGGTCCCTGGCTCAGGCCCTTCGTAAAGGATCTTGGCCTTGCCCTCATAGATCATGCGGCGACGTTTCATGCGAGGTGTCCTGATGGGGCCGCTGGGGCCCAAAACACGAGACGGGGCATTGCGCCCCGCCGGGCGGGCAATGTAGCGGATTGGCGCCGGGCTCGGCAACGCCCGAGGGCAGGAAGGAAGACAACGGGCCCACGTCTTCCAGACCAGGCAGATCTTCAGGCCGGCGCGCCAATGCGCTAAAGCAAGTG
This sequence comes from Alphaproteobacteria bacterium, assembly GCA_028869725.1. GTDB lineage: Bacteria > Pseudomonadota > Alphaproteobacteria > Micropepsales > Micropepsaceae > Rhizomicrobium. The sequence continues at coordinate 4,040 of JAGWRJ010000186.1, forward strand.
GAGCCAAGGCCTCGCCACAGAAGGCAGGGCAGCTGTCAGGAGTTGTGATGAACAGTGGTTTTGACGAGCGCCGCCGGGCGCTGGAGGAAAAGTGGGCCCACGACGAGGAGTTGCGCTTCAAGGTGCACGTCCGGCGGGCCAAGCTGATGGGCCTGTGGGCGGCTGGTGAAATGGCCCTGAGCGCCGCGGAGGCCGAGGCCTATGCCAAAACACTCGTTGCCCTGGACATGTCACAGGGCGGGGACGAGGACGTGGTGCAGAAAGTCCGCACCGATCTGGCCGCCAAATCCGTTGTCCGCAGCGAGCACCTCCTGCGTACCAAGATGGCCGAGCTGCTGGAAACCGCCAAAGAACAGGTCATGACCGAAGGCTGAGGGGAGCCCAAGGCTCGCTTCATCCGAGGGAACCAGGGTCACGACGGGAGCCGGGATTGTGCACCGCTGCCTCCAACCCTGCCCTATGCGTGCCAGCTCGGTCACCTCTACCGCAGTGGAACCCAACTGGCTGCGGCCTTGAGGCACGCGGCCAACAGATCGGCCAGGACCGGTTGCCGCCGCACGGTCGGCCGCGGCTCACCGTCGCAGTCGGTGAGACGCGCTCCCGTCCGCGTTTTACGATGACGACAAAGCATCCGTTACACATGCCGCTGGCAGGCGGACTTCATTCCTGCCTCGGACCCTGCTCAGCTACCCAGGGGAAGGGACACGACATCCGTAAAGTGGCCATAGGCCGAGAATTCGACATCGAAGCGCAGGATCGAACGGTCCAATAGCAGGACGAGCGGTACGCGCCAGGTGACGGTATGACCGTTCCAGAAATTTCCTCGTATCGTCGGAACAATGCGATATCTGTCCAGCTTCAGTGGATTGGCGCGTAGCACGGAGCCCGGCAGCGTGACCGAGAACACATAAACATCCTTCTGGAACCGGCCCACCATGCCCGGCGCGACGCTCGAACTGCTTTGTCCCGTCATCGCCAGAATCATCCTGCGGGCATTGGCAAGCAGAAGTGTCTGGCGCAGTTGCACATGTGCCGGACCAAGACCAAAGAAGGAATGGCCGAGCACGCGCAGCGATATCGTCTCGTCAGGCAGTTTCAGCTTATCCAGGCCGGTAAAGCGCACGCGCGTGGTCTGACGCACCTGTCCATGCATTCGATCAACAAAGATCTCCGCTGACGGCAGGCCGGACATCCGCAACGGCTTTTCCGCAAGCGCCTCCCCGACCAGACCTTGGGCTGTGACTGACACCGCGTAACTGCCACCGCCATCACGATTGACCTGCAGGCTTTGGTGTATGTCGAAACAACCGCCGAGGCTGAGGGCGAGACTGACGCATGTTACGATGCGCCATATGGCAGCAAGGTGCAGGGGCAATCGCACTGCCGACCTGTCTTTGGTGGCTGTCATGGCTGCACGCTTCGTGGCGAGAAGGACGGCGGAGGTGCGGCGCGTCCCCAGCGGACATCCGGTCTGTGCGCCAGCACAAAATCCAGCGTCCCGCCCCGGCGTGCGTGTGCGCCCTTGACTGGCACTTCCTCTGGGCTGAACGCCACCATGCCAAATGGCGGGGTGGCCCCTGGATAGATGTTGCCGCCATTGGCTGTACCGATAAAGGGATTGACCAGCTGTACCGGATCTTCGGCAGACGCAACCTGCGCCCCGGCTGCACTTAAAAGCACAACCAGAGGCAGCCAACCAAGGTGCGTCCGGACGGATCGCATGATCTGACCCTTCAATCTGCAGTATCGGCCCAGCGGCAGCGCTGCCAACACGCCTTTATCCCGCGAGCCCTGGCAGGCACAGGCGTCACCGCTCTGCCGGAGGCCGCACACACCCGTGGCACAGTTTGGGCAAGAGATAGAGGCTGACGCCAAAATCCGCAAATTCGGATGCCGGGGCCTTGCCGATTGCGCTGATTGAGTAATCCTGGGTACGCGCCCATGCCATGGCCCGAGCTTTTGTCCGGCGCCCACGGGATGTGCCGATCGCAGCGATGGCTCAGCTGCAGGAGACCTGTGCAACGCTCTCGATGATGTCGACCAGCAGCCTGGGCGACGCCGGCTTCCTCACCACGGCGCAGGCTCCAAGCTTTTGAGCTGCGCCGAGAAAGTCGTAATCACCGCCAGCTCCGCCGCTGACCACGATCACGGGCACGTGAGGATGGCGCCTGCGCACGTCAAGAAGTGTTTCGATTCCGTCCATGCCCGGCATGAAGACGTCGAGTACAAGCACACAGTTGCGATGCTGTTCTAGCAGACATAAGGCCTGGTGCCCGTCGTCGGCGGTAAGACACTGATAGTCCGCCTCCTCGAAACAGTATTTATAGGTGATCCGCACCAAGGGGTCGTCGTCGGCGATGATCACGACCGTCTTTGCTGTCACCACTGACCAATTCCAGCCGAGCCTTTTGCCAACTGACTATTTCCCGTAACTCTAAAACCAAGGTTAACAGGTCACACGGATGGGCGTGTCGGCGGCGGCAGGAGTAGGTGCCCTGCCAGGAAACGTGCTGACGTTCGACATGCCCGCGCCACCTGTTGCCTCCCGCATTGCCATGCTTCGTTATTTGCGCGATGGATTGTGTCGGAACCTGCGCCACAGAATGGGTTCATTACGGGGATGACGGACCAGGACAGGTCATAGGTTAAGAAAGCGTGACCACACGCGCATATTGGCGCAGTGCGCTGTCACCGCATGGACGAGGCGGGAAGCTGTCGGAAAATTCCGCAAATCCGCCGGAAGGACGCACATGGCGCCAAAGCCTCCCACCTACACCGCTCCTATACTCCTCTCCGACCGTCTGTGTGAGGTTGTGCTCGAGCACATGTCGGATAGCGTCATCGTCCTGGATCAGGACTGGCGGATTATTGATCTCAATCCGACAGCAGTGGCGGAGATTGGTGCCG
>JAGWRJ010000187.1 GCA_028869725.1 Alphaproteobacteria bacterium
CGTTGATCTGGCGCAAGCAGGCGCGCTGCGATGCACACAACGCGCCTTCGCTGTCAGTTCCCCTCATTGTCACGCGTTTGATCCCCTGTGTCAGGTAAGACGAGGGCGCCCGCAAGCCAGCCGCCCAGCCCTCCTGCCGGCGAGGGCTGCGGGGGCTGCCCAACACCGCCGCTGGACGCCAACTGGGGGGCCCGCGGCTTGGGGCCAGACGGCCGGATCTGGCTCACCCACTTGTCCGCCGCGGGCCTTTCGGCTATAGGGCCGCCCTTCAAGCGGCTTGCGGTCGCCAGAAGGCCCTGCCTGTGGCAGGGGTCTATGCCGGATGGTCCGGCGTTCTGGCGAACCATGGTCAGACCCGGCACGCCCGCCGGCTCGGCCCCGCCAGCCTACCTAGGGACGGATCATGGCTCTCTACGAGCATCTCCTGATCGCGCGCCAGGATATCAGCGCGCAGGCGGTCGATGCACTCGCCACTCATCTCAAAACCATCATCGAAGGCGAAGGTGGTCAGGTCGAGAAGCAGGAATACTGGGGTCTGCGCGGGCTCGCCTATCGCATCAAGAAAAACCGCAAAGGCCATTACGTACTGCTCAACATCAACGCGCCGGCCAAGGCCATCTTCGAACTGGAGCGCCAGCTCAAGATCAACGAAGACGTGCTGCGTTACCTGACCGTAAAGGTCGACAAGTTTGAGCAATCGTCCAACAAGGCGCGCCGCGAACGCGAGAATAACCGCGATACGGAAGAGCGCGAGACCAAGGAGACCGTAGAATGAGCCAGGCCGGTGCCCGCCGCCCGTTCTTCCGTCGCAAGAAGACGTGCCCCTTCTCCGGCGCCAACGCGCCGCGGATCGACTACAAGGATACGAAGCTGCTGCAGCGGTTTATTTCGGAGCGGGGTAAGATCGTACCCAGCCGGATCACCGCAGTCTCAGCCAAGAAGCAGCGCCTTCTGGCGCAGGCGATCAAGCGTGCGCGCCTGATGGCTCTGCTGCCCTACGTGGTGAAGTGAGGAAGCGGCCATGCATGTAATCCTGCTTGAACGCGTCGAAAAGCTTGGCCAGATGGGTGATGAGGTCAAAGTGCGCGATGGTTTCGCGCGCAATTACCTCCTGCCCAAGAAGAAGGCCCTGCGCGCCACTGAAAGTAACCGCAAATACTTTGACAGCCAGCGGGCTCAACTCGAGGCCCGCAACCTGGAGCGCAAGACCGAGGCCCAGGCGGTCGCCGAAAAGCTGAGCGGGAAAAGCTTTGTGCTGCTGCGCGCGGCCGGCGATCGTGGCCAGCTTTATGGCTCGGTGTCGCCACGCGACATCGCCGAAGCGATCGATGCCGGGGGCTTTTCCATTGCCCGCACCCAGGTGCCTCTCGACAAGGCGATCAAGACCATCGGCCTGTTCCCGGTCACCGTCGTCCTTCATCCCGAAGTACGGGTCGAGGTCCAGATCAACGTCGCGCGCACCGAGGACGAAGCCGAACGCCAGGCCCGCGGTGAAGACGTGCTGGCTGAGGTCACTGAGGAAGAAGAAGAAGGCGCCGCTGGCGCCGAGGGCATCTTTGAAGAGGGCGTCGTCCCTGCTGAAGAGGCAAGCGAGGCCGAACGCGCCTGAAGCGGGGCTTTGAGCGCCTTTAGTCAATGAAACCACGGCCGGAGCCCTGCTCCGGCCGTTTTGCTGTGTCGCCCGCCTCTTGAAGGTACCTGCGTCAGCCAAAAAACGTTTAACTATAGAGTATTAGGCGCCGGCTCCGTGAGCGCGCCTGCCCCGCAGCCGCACCAAACCCTGATGCCATCCTCTCGAGTTTCGCACTTGCAGCAAAAGGGAGTAAGGTGCCCGCGGTATTGCAACCGGGAGCCAGCATGTCTGCCGTCACCACAACGAAGCGCGTCACCGTTCCTGAAATTCGCGCCCATAAAGGCAAGGCCCCGGTGGTTTGTCTGACCTGCTATCATGCCCATACCGCACGACTGCTCGATGCCCATGTCGATCTGATGCTGGTCGGCGACAGTCTTGGCAATGTCATGCATGGCCTGGAAAGTACCATCCCGGTCACGCTCGACATGATGATTACCGCTGCCAAGGCCGTCATGCGCGGCTCACACCACGCCCTCGTCGTAGTCGACATGCCCTTTGGCAGCTATGAGGAATCCCCCCAGATCGCGTTTCGCAATGCGGTGACGGTGATGAAGGAAACCGGCTGCCAGGCCGTCAAAATGGAGGGAGGCACACGGATCGCCGAGACCGTGCACTACCTCAGCGAGCGTGGCATTCCGGTGATGGGACACATCGGGCTTACCCCCCAGATGTTTAACGTTCTCGGCGGGTTCAAGACTCAAGGCCGTACCGAGGCGGAATGGCCTGCAATCGAAGCTGACGCACGTGCCATCGATGCAGCCGGTGCCTTCGCGGTCGTTCTTGAGGGCATGGCCGAACCGCTTGCAGCCAAAATCACCGCCGAGGTAGCAATTCCCACGATCGGCATCGGCGCTTCGGCTCAATGCGACGGACAAATCCTCGTTATGGAAGACATGCTGGGGCTTAACCCCAATCCGCCAAAATTTGTTCGCCAGTACGCCACTCTCGGTCCGCAGATCGAACATGCCGTCAGGGCGTACGCCGAGGATGTGCGTGCTCGCCGCTTCCCTGGCGAGGAGAACATCTACGCCATGAAGAAGAAGACAGCCTGAGCGTCACGCACTGAGCCGACCCGCACTTTTCAGGGCATCTACGATCTGGTCCGCAGCTGCATCAGGCTGCACCACAGTCGTGTCGATCACAATTTCCGGGGTAAGCGGCGCCTCATAGGGGCTGTCAATGCCGGTGAAGTTCTTCAACTGGCCGGCGCGAGCCTTGGCATAAAGGCCCTTGACATCGCGCGCCTCCGCGACTGCCAGAGGCGTTTCAATATAGATCTCAAAGAATTCTCCTTTAGCCATCAATGCGCGCGCCATGTCGCGTTCGGTCCTGAACGGCGATATGAACGATACCAGCACGATCAGTCCCGCATCGGCCATCAGCTTGGCCACTTCACCCACGCGCCTGATGTTCTCCACACGATCGGCTTCAGTAAACCCGATATCGCGATTGAGCCCGTGACGGACATTGTCACCGTCAAGCAGATAGGTGTGCTTGCCTTCAGCGAGAAGACGCTTTTCGACCAGATTTGCAATGGTCGACTTCCCTGCTCCGGAAAGCCCGGTAAACCACAGCACTGCCGGTTTTTGCCCCTTGGCCTGCGCCCGGCTTTCACGCGTCACGTCAAGAGACTGCCAGTGAATATTGTGCGCACGGCGCAACGCAAAGCGCAGCATGCCTGCGCCCGCCGTCGTATTGCGGATACGGTCGATGAGGATAAACCCGCCCAGTGCCGGGACCTCTTCGTAGGGGTCAAATGCAATGGGAGCATCAAGCGCGATATTGCAGACCGCGATCTCATTCAACTCGAGCTCCCGCGCCGCCAGATGCTCCAAGGTATTGACGTTGATCCGATATTTGATGTCCGTGATCGTTGCGGACACCGTGCGGGTACCGAGCTTGAGCCAGTAGGGACGTCCCGGGATCAGCTTGTCCTCAGCCATCCACACGATCGTCGCCTCGAACTGATCAGCAACTTCGGCTGGGCTTGCCGCAGCTGCAATTACGTCACCACGTGAACAGTCGATTTCATCTGCAAAAGTGAGGGTTACCGATTGTCCAGCGATGGCCTCGCTGCGATCGCCATCAGCGGCGATGATGCGCCGGATCGTGCTGGTCTTTCCGGACGGAAGCACACGTATGGCATCGCCAGCCTTGATCATACCGCTGGCGATCTGACCAGCAAACCCGCGAAAATCGAGATCTGGCCGGTTCACCCATTGCACGGGCAGGCGGAACGGCTTTTGCACCAGCCTGGCTTCATCGATCGGAACAGCTTCGAGATGTTCGATCAGACTTGGGCCACGATACCAGGGCATCCTTGTGGTCACGGCGCTGACGTTGTCGCCTTTCAGCCCCGAGATCGGTATTGCAAGCACGTCCCCAAGACCAATGCTGTCGGCAAAGGCACGATAATCGGCCACGATCTCGTCAAAGCGGTCCTCCGAGTACCCAACAAGATCCATCTTGTTGACCGCAAGCACCGCATGACGAATGCCCATAAGGCGCACGAGAAAGGAATGCCGACGGGTCTGGGTGAGGACGCCCTTGCGCGCATCGATAAGGATGATAGCCAGGTCCGCTGTCGATGCGCCAGTGACCATGTTGCGCGTATACTGTTCGTGTCCCGGGGTGTCGGCGACAATGAATTTGCGCTTGTCGGTGGTGAAAAACCGGTAGGCAACATCAATGGTGATGCCCTGCTCGCGTTCGGCGGCAAGCCCGTCTACCAGAAGCGCAAAATCGAGATCACCGCCCTGCGTGCCTATTTTTTTGGAGTCGCGCTCCAGGGCTGCCAACTGATCATCAAAGATCAGCTTGGAATCGTACAGCAGGCGGCCAATAAGGGTGGACTTGCCATCATCAACCGAACCACAGGTGATGAAGCGTAGCAGCGACTTGCGGCGTTGCCCTTCAAGATAGGCTTCAATATCGGCGTCGCTCATGGTGTCGGAGAGGGACGCGCTCATCAGAAATACCCTTCCTGCTTCTTCTTCTCCATTGACGCGGCCTGATCGCGATCTATGACGCGTCCCTGGCGTTCTGACGTGGTCGTGCGCAGCATCTCGCCTACAATCTGCGGCACGCTGGTTGCCGAGCTTTCCACCGCACCGGTCAGGGGGTAGCAGCCAAGCGTACGGAAGCGGACCGTGCGCAGCATCGGCATCTCGCCAGGGGTCAGGGGCATACGATCGTCATCGACCATGATGAGCGCGCCATCTCGCTCCACGACTGGACGGGGCGCTGCAAAATACAGCGGAACGATTGGGATATGCTCGATCAGGATGTATTGCCAGATATCGAGCTCAGTCCAGTTGGACAGGGGAAAGACGCGGATCGTTTCGCCTCTGGCCTTCCTGGCATTGTACAAATTCCACAGCTCTGGCCGCTGATTTTTGGGATCCCAGCGGTGTCCCGCCGCACGAAAAGAAAAGATGCGTTCCTTGGCGCGGCTGGCTTCCTCGTCGCGTCGCGCGCCACCAAAGGCCGCATCGAAACCATGACGATCAAGAGCCTGTTTGAGGCCCTGTGTTTTCATCACGTCGGTATGTACAGCCGAGCCGTGGGTAAATGGATTGACCCCTGCCTTCAGACCGTCCTGGTTGACATGGACGATGAGTTCGATACCCGCCTCCTTGGCCACCTGATCGCGCATTTCGTACATCGCCTTGAACTTCCAGGTCGTGTCGACATGCAGCAGCGGAAAAGGTAGCGGCGCAGGAAGAAAGGCCTTGCGTGCCAGATGCAGCATGACAGCGGAGTCTTTACCGATGGAGTACAGCATCACCGGTCTGTCGCATTCGGCGACGACCTCGCGCATGATGTGGATACTCTCCGCCTCCAGGCGTTCCAGGTGGCTCAGTGAAAGATGGGTCATGCCGATTACACACTCACAGACAGAGCGCGACGATTAGAACAAGAGCACGTCGCTGACAATGGGCGAGTATCCTGCCCATTTCTACATGAAGCACTCCGCACAAAGGTTTACAGCCGGATTTTAGCCACCCGCCATTGGCGAGGCGGTGGGCCCGCAAGCAGTTCTGAAACCCACTCGAGTCCTTCGAGATGGCGGCACGCAATGGCCACCGCTCCGGTCATGGGAACTGCGAGAAAAAGCCCGGCTACGCCCCAGAGCAGCCCCCAGAATGTAAGGGA
>JAGWRJ010000188.1 GCA_028869725.1 Alphaproteobacteria bacterium
AGCAGCATCGACTACGTGATCGTCCATGAGCTCTGCCACCTTGCGCATGCGGATCACGGGCCTGCCTTCTATCGAATTCTTCAACGGCTCTTGCCAGACTGGGAGGCCAGGAAAGCTCGGCTGGAGCGTCTGTTGGCATGACGGGGCGGCCCGGCCGGCAGCGACGGATCAAAATTCCTCCGTACCGTTGGGCGAGAACGCTACGCGCCAGAGTCAGACGTCCAATCGACTGGCTTAGCCTCTCCGGCATTACCGGTCCTGCTGACCATTGCCGAGGCGATTTTCTCTGCCACGACTGCTGCTGCTGCTTTCACGGGATCACTCGCCAAATGCGCGTAGCGCGCAGTGGTGGCAGGCTGAGTATGGCCGAGGATCTTCCCGATGATCGGCAACCCCATCCCGCTCGACGCCGCAACGCTTGCGAAGGCATGCCGCAAATCGTGCAACCGCACATCATCCAAGCCAGCGAGGCCACGGATCCTCCGCCACGGCTTTTCCAGATTGACCAACGGGGCGCCATCTCTGTGGCCTGCGATCACGTACGGATTGCCTTCGATCCTCGGGAGGCTCGCGAGTACTGCCAACGCTGGAGGGGGAAGATGTACGGTCTTGGCTCCCGATTTGCTGTCAGGCAGGCGCGCCTCGCCGCGTTCAAGGTCAAGCCACTCCCATCTGAGCCCAAGTATCTCCCCGAGACGCGCGCCAGTGAAGATCAGCAGCTTGACCGCGGCAACGACAAACGGCGAACCATCATAGGTGGCAAGGGCCTCGCCCAGACGCGCCATCTCCGACGCCGACAGCATCCGCTCTCGCTTTCGCTCGCCGAATTTTTCAATATGGCGGCAGGGATTGGACCCGTCAGGCCGCAGGCCCCAGCGCTCGGCGAGGTTGAACATCTTCGACAGAACGGCGAGGACGCGGTTGGCCTGATACGGCGCTGCCCGAAGGGCATTATGGAGCTTGCCAATTTCGGCGCGCGTCACGTCGGCGACTTTCCGCGCACCCAGTACCGGCAGGATAGCTTTCTCAAGCAACCTACGGTACTCGACTGCGGTGCTCGCCTTCCGCTTGGCCTCGACGTGCTCAGCCAGGAAGCGTTTGGCGAGATCAGCCATGGTCGGGGCCTCCCTCCGCGCAACCCTGTCTGCCGCGGGGTCCACCCCTTCCGCAACTGCGCCGAGCAGGCGCCGAGCCTCGCGACGTGCTGTCTCCGGCGTCCACGGGGAACCATGGCGGCCGATCGTGAGCTTGCGCAAGGGTGCGCCACGCCCGCTTCCGGCCCGGTAGTGGAGCACATAGCTCCGCACGCCGCCACGCTGAACGCGAACGCCAAATCCCCTGAGGTCGCTATCCCACAATACCGCCTCGGCGCCGTCGGCGCTCGGCGTAAGGGCCTCTACAGCGCGCTTCGTAATCTTCCCCCGCATCGTCCCCGTCCCAGTTCGGTCTGTTGGGCGGCGGCCCGGCTAGGTATCACCTAGGTATCACCAGAATGCAAGTCTATGATGGGAAACGGTTAGGTCATGCGGTATAATACGTTGATTTATCATGCTTGCGCGCACCGCTGCGTGCTTGCGCGAAGCCCAGATCAGAAATTCGTAATCAGTAGGCCCTCGGTTCAAATCCGAGCGTCGGCACCAGATTTCCCAATAGAATCAAGATGCTGGATCGTGGTATCTGACTGCCCTGGTCTCAGAGCGTCCATTGGGGCACAGAGCGGGCACGTAAACCGGGC